>JAITKY010000165.1 GCA_031278135.1 Prevotellaceae bacterium
CAAAGGCAATCATCTGTTTTTTGAAACTGATGAGCAGGCGGCAATAGAAAGATTAAATCGTTATCAATAAATCAAAGTTCAGACAATGAGCAGTCTAATTTTCTCAAATATGGTCACTCTCCGAATCCTTTTTGCGGCAGGATTCGAACCTGCAACCCTTTTAGGGCTTGTCGACGAGCGTGATTCGTCTCACAGGGCGCTGTCCTTTGCTACTATATTTCGGGCTTTGACTGTGTCGAACTAAAAATTCAGTCCTTTTTTGTTTCTCACAATTTTAGATTATAATATGTTACTTACGGAAAGCATCATTGTATATATCTGTTTCGTACCGAAACTATAATCGGAAAGACGCTTAACCCAATTTGGTAACTATATCAATACAACACCCATACCTCATACCTCATCGTCTTCCTATACAGATATATTCCAGACCGTTTTCGGACAATTCGCTTTTGTCGTATATATTTCTTCCGTCGATAATCAGAGGATAGCGCATGGTTTTTTTGATTACCGCCCAACTGGGAATCCGAAATTCCGTCCATTCTGTAACCATTATCAAAGCGTCGGCGTCGATAGCGGCTTCGTATTTGTCTCTGCAATAAATTACAGGATAATCGATTCGACGTTTTGCTTCGTCTATGGCGACAGGGTCGTACACTTTTACTGTTACGCCTGCTTTCGCCAACTGTTCGATAAGGATTAATGCCGGCGCCTCACGCATGTCGTCGGTTTCGGGTTTGAACGATAATCCCCATACAGCTACCGTTTTATCCTTCAAATCGTCATTGTAGTATTGCGACAGTTTACGGAACAGGACACTTTTTTGCCGTTCGTTGACTGCTTCGACTGCCTCTATCACCTGCATACCGTACCCGTTTTCTTTGGCAATCTTTATTAAGGCTTTCACATCTTTCGGGAAACATGAACCTCCATATCCGCATCCGGCATACAGAAATTTCGATCCGATACGGCTGTCCGACCCCATACCTTTGCGTACCATATTCACGTCGGCGCCAACAATATCGCACAGATTGGCAATGTCGTTCATGAAACTGATACGTGTGGCAAGCATCGCATTGGCAGCATATTTGGTCATTTCCGCCGATGCTACATCCATGAATATCACGGGAAAATTGTTCAACAGAAACGGACGATACAGACGACGAAGGATATTTTCTGCTTTTTCGGATTCGACGCCAAGTACAACTCTTTCGGGATACATAAAATCACGTATGGCGGCTCCCTCTTTTAGAAATTCGGGATTCGAGGCAACATCAAATTTGAGATCTGCGCCTCTTTTGTCGAGTTCGTCCTGAACGGTTTTAACGACTTTTTTCGCTGTTCCCACAGGTACAGTGCTTTTGGTAACAATCAAAACATAATGATTCATGTTAGCGCCTACAGTACGGGCTACATCAAGTACATATTTCAGGTCGGCGCTGCCATCTTCTCCCGGCGGCGTTCCAACTGCAATAAACACTACTTCAACATCATCAAGACAGGATGTTAAGGATGTGTGAAAATGTAAACGGTCCATTTGACGGTTTTTCAATACCATCTCTTCAAGCCCCGGTTCATATATCGGGATAATCCCACTGTTCAGCCGGTCAATTTTTTCTTTATCAACATCAATACAAGTTACATCCAAACCTACTTCAGCAAAACATGTGCCCGTAACCAATCCAACATAACCTGTCCCTGCAATAGCTATTTTCATATAATTTATTCTATAAAATCCGGCGCAAAGATATAACAAGTTTATAATATTACAAAAATTCAGTGCAGTAAATTGACTTGCTGTTCGCCAAAGCGGGGCTCAAAGGGTTGGCAAACACAAAAAAATGCCAGCGAACATATTAACGAATCTGTTGTTCATTCTACGGATTTTGGTATATGATGATGAATGCTTGTCCCGATTATTGAGGTGAAAATTTGACGTAGCCGCCGGGATCAAAGATAAAATGAAAATACTTATGCAACAAAAGTATATTCACATCAACATCTTGTAACTGTACGAGTGTTTTGCAGAATTGCGACGGACAAGACATCCGAAACTCTAACCTGTCACTTCGGGTTCGATGTTGAAGGCTACCGCAATGTGGCAACGATTTAAATATCCGTCGAGCAAGTTATCAATAAATTTCGAAGGTAAACGCAGAAGATAACTATACGTCGACGCAAATATTCCGGGTCCTACAAAATATACGGGGCAAATCGTATTTCTTGCAGAAACAGTTAAAGACCAAATTTGCCATAACATTTTTGTAATATCATAATTAAAATTGGAGTGGGAAGAAACGTAATGTCTCTTCCTGCTTTTTTATGAGATATGGGTGATGCTCAAACTGCGGGAAACTTCGCATGTAATATCAGTGTTGTCCAGCGTGAAGACGCAATATTTTGCATCTCTGCGGGACAAACAGGTCGATTAACAGCAATGCGACATTTTGGGAATACACCCGTTTATATGCGTTTATATGGTAGAATGTATAAGTTAGTTATTAATTTTTTTTGTATATTTGCCCCGAATTAAATTAAGATAATGTATTATGAAAAAAGTTGTATTTTTATTGGTTATTAGTGTAATATGTTCGTGTGGTGGTCAAGCAAAAGACATCACGGAAGACATAAGTTTACGTTTTGAT
>JAITKY010000187.1 GCA_031278135.1 Prevotellaceae bacterium
GTAAGTTTTTCGGCGCCGATAAGGACAATTTTCTTACATTTTCCCGTTTCGATGAACTGCGTCATCGTAACCAAAGAGAATAGAAAACTCGAACAGCCCGCATTTATATCGAAACCGAACGCATTTTTAATGCCGAGTTTATCGGCAATAATATTTGCAGTCGCAGGGAACGGCATATCGGGTGTAACCCCGCACCATACAAGTAAATCAACCTCTTCCGGTTTTGTTCCAGTCTTTTCGAATAAACGTTTCACTGCCTCGACAGCCATATCCGATGTTGCTTTACCTTCGTCTTTGAGGATGTGTCGTTCACGTATCCCGACCCTTGTCATTATCCATTCGTCGCTCGTATCGACCATACGTGTAAGTTCCTCGTTTGTAAGTAAGTAATCGGGAAGGTATCCTGCAACGCCTGTTATGGCTGCTCTTATTCGGGTGTTACTCATGCTATTCTTTTTCTTAATTTATAATTAATTATCATTTTTATTAAAACTTGAATTTTTGAAAATGTCCTTCACTCTGTCGAGCATTTTTGCTCTGACAGTTTTTTCGGTGTTGAGAATCATGTTCTTAATAGCCTTTGGCGACGAACTGCCATGCCCGATAATCACCGGAGCATTCACTCCGAGCACAGGTGTTCCGCCATGAAATTCATAGTTCAACTTACTGAAAAAATCCGTTTCTATTCCCTGACAAGCCGCAAGACGATAGAAGCTTTCTGCCATTTTCAGTATCACGTTTCCAACAAATCCGTCGCAAACGACGACATCTGCTTTTTTGCCTGTCATCAGTTCGTTACCCTCAATATTGCCTACGAAATTAAAATCTTTAGTATCTTTCATAAGGTCGTAAGCAGCTTTGGCAACGATATTTCCCTTTGTTTCTTCTTCGCCGATATTGAGCAGCGCCACTCTTGGGTTTGTATTTCCCAAAGCGCCCTTTGCGTACAACGAGCCGAGTATGGCATACTGATAAAGGTTTTCGGGTTTACAGTCTGCATTCAGTCCTACATCGAGAAGAAGCCCCCATCGACCGTCAATGATCGGATAAAAACAGGAAATACACGGGCGCAAAATTCCTTTAATGGCTTTGACAGTGTACATTACTCCTGCCATCATTGCTCCGGTATTTCCGGGACTTGCAAAGCCGTCGATCAGCCCTGACGACAAATATTTGAATCCCATAACCATACTTGAATTTGGTTTTTGAGTAAACGCTTTTGCCGGATGATCGTGCATATCAATCACTTCGGTGGTATGAACAATCTGAAATCCGGCGGCGTCAAAACCTTTTTCGTTGCAAACAGCTTTAATTTGCACCTCGTCTCCGAACAGAATTATTTCCGAACCGCTTGGCAGTTCCGGTAGTGCCTCAATCGCTCCTAACACTTCGTTTCTCGGAGCGAAATCTCCTCCCATTACATCAAGTCCGATTTTCATCTCTGTTTGTGTTATAAAATACTATAATTCAGAACCATTATCGATAATCAACCGTCCACGATAGTATCCACATTCGGGACACACTCTGTGATAAAGAACCGCTGAGCCGCAATTCGAACATGAAGCAAGAGTCGGAATCTCAGCCTTATAATGAGTTCTACGTTTGTGTTTCCTTTGTTTCGACGTTCTGTGTTTAGGATTTGCCATTATTTATATAATTTAAAATGTTAAAAAAAATCATTAATTCTATCTAATTATTAATAATATACTTAAGCATTTCGGGATTACAGAGACTGTTTCCATTGTCGTCGTCTCCGTGCACCCTCTGTATAGGCAATGCCAAACAGATGCTTTCGTAAATATAGACTGTAAGGTCTATCTCATCATCTTCCGCATTTACGTACATTACATCTTCGCCTGTATTTGCGTCTTCCGGTTCTTTGGGCGCCTCGCCAAATCTGACCGACAACAGATATTCATCTTCAACCGGAATATCAATATCTTCCAAACAACGGTCGCATGCGACAGTCAACGTCCCCGAAAGACTTAAAACTACATTCATAAAATAACTGAATTTCTCAACCTCCAGAGATATTTCTACCGAACCTTCGATTATCTCAGAATTTCGAAAATCAGAGAAAAAATCGGTATCCACACTGACATCAAAAGTATGTTTACCTTTCTCCAAATTGCGCAATGGCAACCTTATGTAATTTCGCACCTCGCTCATGTAACATATAACATAAATCGGCGTGCAAAAATACAAAAAAAATCTATTGTGCAATTATTCCTGTATTTCAGACGCCGTTTTATACGATTTTCAAACTACGAAAAAAATTGTAAACCAATGAAATCGACGCTTAAATAATTTTTTCGTTTTATCCGGATTTGACTGCTGTTTACACTCCTTTTTATTTGCTTGTTCTCCATTTTTAGCAGTTTTTTCGCTCAAGATAAGCACGCCAGATGACGCAGATTTGAGAGATTCGCGCAAATAAACAATTTCGTCCATAAATATCATCGTTGTCTGCCGATATTTACTTAATTACGGGCATTTTACAAACAAATGTCCCAATGAAACAACATTGATTTTGTCGGCGCGGGTGTATGACGAATTGCCTGCAATAAGTACGTTGAGAGAGGCACATTGAGCGGCTTTTTCAGGAGTTAAACGTGTCAGCAGTTTTTGCAAATTAACGGCGGCTTCATTGATTGATTCCGTAGAGCCGAGTTTGATTTCAAACGCTGCCCAAGTCTCATTGGGAAGTTCAACAATAGTATCTATTTCCAAACCTGACGAATCGCGATAATGATAGGCTTTACCGTTAAGAGCGTCTGCATATACACGCAAATCACGTACCGCCATTGATTCGAAAAACAGTCCAAAAGCATCAAAATCATTCAAAAGGGCATTTGGCATTATGAGTAGCGCCGCTGCAGCAATCGAAGTATCGACAAAGTGCCATTTCGGTTTTACGCGCTGCTGTACCGACGAACGGATATGCGTGCGCCACGCAGGCATCTCTTCCAAAACAAAAATTTCGGAAAGTTGGTCAAGATATTTACGCACAGTGCTTGCGGCTATGGACGATTTGTCGGAAATGCCTGTTTCGGATGCTAATTTTTCGAGCGATGCCTCAGTAGCAATGTTGCGCGCAAGCGAGCGAATAAGCGTTGCAATACGTTCAGGTGTTGGAGGCGTGGCGAGCGTGCGCATGTCAACGTATGCGATATTTTCAACATAATCGAGCATTGCTTCCTGCGCAATTTCAGGCGTCTCTTTAATCAATGCAGGCATTCCGCCACGCACAATCAGATGTGCATAATCTTCGATTTCGGCGCCGCCCAGCCCGCCAATTTGTGTATCTTTTGTAAATAAATCCCAAAAATTAACAGATTTGATACTGTCTCCGCTTTCGGCAAGCGACATTGTGCGTAACGTGAGTCGTGCAATACGTCCTGCGCCTGTATGCGCCGAAATGTCATCGCTCGGACTTGCCGATCCGGTCAAAATAAATTGTCCTTTGGCAGTACGGCGATCGATTTCGGAACGCACTGCATTCCAGATGCTTGGCACAAGTTGCCATTCGTCAATCAGGCGTGGTGTTTCGCCCTGCAACACAATTTGAGGCATCAAAGTTGCCTGTTGGCGAATATGTTCCGATTCGTCAAATCTCACCATACTGGCAACGTGTTGCATTGCAGTTGTTGTTTTCCCACAAAAACGCGCTCCTTTCAATAAAATTCCTCCTGCTGATTTCAGTTTCCTGTCAATTTTTATGTCAAGTACACGACTGTTATAACTTCCCATATATAAACGAAATAAATATTCTACATTCGATTTTGTACGATTTACACATTCGATTTTGTATGATTTTCGGATGTGATTTTGTAAGTGCAAAGGTATAACTTTATTTCAAAATCACAAAAATTTGGATGCCTAAGAGCCGCAATCGAAAATTCGTCTAACGGTTTATCCAAGTAAGACTTCGCTCAATACATTTGTCTTCCAAAAAAGTAGTATAAAAAATCGAAATTGTACTATTATTTATCCAAAATAATGTTGTACATTTGCACCATTAAACCGAATCCTCTAAATAAAAAGGGGGAAATCAAGTAATTACATTTCTATCTTCGCGCCAAAGAACACCATTCGCGGAAACGAAGGACCATAAACGTATGCGGCATCTTTCAACTGTCCGACGTCAAGGTCTCGTTGATAAC
>JAITKY010000246.1 GCA_031278135.1 Prevotellaceae bacterium
ACAGGTCGCCGAACAGTTGTTCGAACTTATTCGCTTGATTAATATCGTAATAATACGACAGTGTCGAAAAAAACAAACTTTTCCCGAACTTGCGCGGACGGGTAAAAAACAGTTTATCGTTATTTTCGGTTTCCAACAGTTCGATATATCGTGTCTTATCAATATACACAAAATTTTCGGTTCGCAATTTTTCGAAATTCGTATTGCCGTATGGCAGTCGTTTTGTTATCCTTTTGTCCATGACTGTTATTCTTAAAATATGGCGCAAAGATACATGAAAATTTTGAATTTTATTTTTTTGACAATTTCTGTGATGAATTGTATAACAACTAACCTTTGATCGAATTTGCCAGATTTTCACAGTTTGTTTTGTACACCTGTTCCACTAAACAACGACCTGTTCGATGCACCATAAACCACCCGCAAAGCAAGTTTACGCTGACATATCCTGAAACAGTTGATGAAAAAAGTCAGATGTTTCGCCAAAGGTCGGCGTTTTTGTGGAGACGGTCGAACGACATTTCGTACGAATCCACTGCGTTGCAATGGCGAAACAGGCAAGCCCTATCGCCCGTCCCGCTACACTGATAAGTGTCTGGCTTTTGTACTTCCACAAGTTGCGGAGGGCTATTTTGAAGTAATGTCGTATCATTTTGTTTGATTTTTAATTATCTACCGTCTCAGCACAAAATTTTCGCCCAGATATTTTCGTTTCACTTCGGGATCGGAGGCTAACTCTTCGGAAGTACCTGTTTTGAGGATATTTCCTTCGTAGAGTAGATATGCGCGATCAGTGATAGCCAGTGTTTCGTGGACATTGTGGTCGGATATGACTACTCCGATATTTTTGTCTTTCAAATGTTTCACTATCGATTGAATATCTTCAACAGCGATAGGATCAACTCCGGCGAAAGGCTCGTCCAAAAGAATGAATTTGGGATTGATAGCCAACGCCCTCGCTATTTCGCATCTGCGACGTTCGCCTCCGGAGAGTCGTATTCCGTAGTTTTTACGGACTTTGTTTAATCCGAACTCTTCGAGCAATCCTTCGAGGCGTTCGTGTTGTTCTTTTTTAGAGAATTTTGTCATTTCCAATACCGCTTTCAGATTGTCTTCGACGCTCAATTTCCGGAAAACGGAAGCTTCCTGTGCCAGATATCCCAACCCCCGCTGTGCTCTGCGATAAACGGGTTCGTGAGTTATTTCCACATCGTCGAGAAAAGTTTTACCGCCGTTGGGCTTAATCAGACCGGCAATCATGTAAAATGAAGTTGTTTTACCGGCGCCGTTAGGTCCAAGTAAACCAACAATTTCGCCCTGTTCGACGTCCATCGAAACGCCTTTTACCACAGTACGTTTACCATATTTTTTTACCAGATTATCAGCATATAAACGCATAATTAATTTTTATTTACGATTTTAGATTTATAATCCATTTAATCCTTTTTGTAACCATTGCAAAAATTTGTCGGCATCGGTTTCGTATCCAATGCCCTCAATTATAGCCTTTCCATCGGCGTCGGTTATCACAAAATAAGGTTGAGCATTCAATCCGTATGTTTCAGCCTCGTAGTTGAGATTCACGGCTCCGATGGTTTTCAGAACTCGTCCGCTTGAAGTCGTTACATGTTCGTTTTCGGGAAGTTCCGTTTTGTCGTCCGTATATAAACCTATAACGATAAATTTTTCGTTAAGGATGTTTATTATCCTTTGGTCGAGGAATATACCCTTTTCCATTTTTTTACAGTTACTGCAACTGTGTCCTTTGAAATCCAGAAACACCGGTTTGTTTTTTTCTTTTGCACAAGCCAATCCTTCTTTGAGGTCGAAATATCCCGAAATCCCCTTTGGCAAAGTCAGAAAACCGGAATATTTTGGGACGCCGCACAAATTGCTTGTATTCATTGCCGTAGCAGCCTGAACCGGAGCATTGTTTTCGGATATTATACTGAAAACCTGCTTTTCCTGAGCGGGTATAAACGCCGACACCGCCGACAGCGGAGCGCCGAATAATCCCGGTAAAAGGTAAAATGCAAACGAAAACGAGGCTATCGCAAGAATCAACCGGAAGACGCCAACATGCTTTAAATCGCTGTCGTGCGGAAGTTTGATTTTCCCCAAAAGATATAATCCAGCGACAATCGAAAGAGATATCCATATTGCAATCACAACGTCACGGGTTATTATGTTCAGCGTAAAATAGTTGTCCACAATATCGAGGAACTTCAAACTCATTCCCGAAATTACGAATGCAAACACCACTTTGACGGCGTTGAGCCAGCCTCCCGATTTCGGCAGTTTCTTCATTAGCGACGGAAGAAATGCAAACACAATGAACGGTAAACCAAGCCCTAAACCGAATCCGAACATTCCGAGTACGGGTTTAAGTGCAATGCCTCCTCGAGCCGACTCGACTAAAAGCGTCCCAACAAAAGGACCTGTACACGAAAACGATACAACGGCAAGCGTTATCGCAAGGAAGAACGACGCAAGATATCCACCTTTATCGGCTTGTCGGTCGGCTTTGTTGGCAAGTCCCGAAGGCAACGTGATTTCGAACAGTCCGAAAAACGAAAGTGCAAACACAATAAACAGAATAAAAAACAACAGATTAGGAATCCAGTGCGAGGACAATGTTGTTGCAAAAGCCTCGTTATGCGTTGCGGTAACAGTGAGACCGACTAATGTGTATATCAACGTTATCGAAAGCCAAAAGATTAATCCTTTTGTTACAATGACGGCTTTTTTGTCGGATCCTGACATAAAGAAACTCACTGTCATCGGAATCATCGGGAAAACACAGGGTGTCAGCACTCCCAGCAACCCCATGAAAAGCGCTAAAACGAAAAATCCAAGTAAAGAATTACCTCCACCACCAGCGGCAACAGGGTTGACAGTCGATTTGGCTACAGGTTTGTCCGCAATGCCTTCGAGATCAAATGAAAATTCCGAATCGCCAGGAATACACTGTTCCGACGAACAGACTTGATAACTGACTATCCCCTTGACATTTACTTTCGCTGCCGAGGTCTTCACCTTTTGCTTGAAAGTAACTGTTCCTTCATAGTATTTCACGTTAATTTCGAATCCTTTGTCGAACTTTTCCTTACTTTTTTTATCTGGAATCATTTCGTCTACCAACTTGTAATCTCTCCCCAACTCGAATGTAAATTCAAGAGGAAGCGGACCATCTATTTTTTCCAGACCATACATGTAATATCCGGAAGATATTTCGGCTTTAAAAGATAGTTCAAACTCATTGTCTCCTGTTTTTTGAGATGCAAATGTCCATGAAACCATCTTGGGCGCTCCGCCAAAATCGAGATTAAAACCCTGTGCATCAACAATTTTTAGTGTCAAAAGAAGACAGATAAATGCTAAAATTCTCTTCATAATCATTATTTTTTCTACTATTGTCATAATAATAACATGACTGCAAAGGTACTACTTTTTCTGTAATTGACAAATATTTCGGGTTAGTGGTTATAGTTTAACGGCTAAATCTTTTTTTGAGGCGCTATTGGATAAGTCAGGATGTATTCCAAAATGCTGTTTTTCTCTGCTTTGCAGGTTTAAAATATAAAAAAATTACCTCAATACGACTTTTTTCTAGGATTTTCTGGCTTTTTTTCTAGAATTTTCTGGCTTTTTTTCTAGGATTTCCTAGTTTTTTTCTAGGATTTCCTGTTTTTGGGGCTAAATCTTTGAGGTGCTTGGTGTGGACTGTTCCATACGTGTTTTGTATCCTGCTTTTTTATCCGTCTCAAAAGTCCTGCATTAAAAATCGACGCAGTCAACAAACGTTCCGCATTCTCCAAAGTAGAAAATTTTCGTGAATGCCGCCGGAAAAAAGCGGAGGGACAGAAGAATTACTTTTTCATAGCCCCCCTCAAAATGGGATTTAGCCGCGTTAATTCGTGTAATTCGTTGAAAAATTCATGGACATTTCGATTTGTTTTTTGTCAAAGATACGGAAATCAATGCAATCAATCCGAAGAATACCATAATCAGTAATTGCGTTTCGTGTGAGATAGTTGCGAACATCAGCCCTGTGTCAAAACTGATTCCGTAAAGCATCAATCCCCATGCGACCAATGTGTGGAACGTTCCGAAACCGCCGGGTACGGGGACAATCCAGCCCAATGAGCCTAACACCAACAACAGCAGTCCGTCGGCGGCAGTCAGCGTCGAAGTCGCCGGTAATGCGATAATTATGAAGTAAGTACTCAACATGTAACATGTCCAGATTGCAATTGTGTAACCGATGAAATGAAACTTTTCCCGCATTTTGAAGACGCTTTTCAACCCGTCGGATAAACCCGTAAGCATTGTCTTGAATTTGCGCATCGAAGGACGTTTCAACAGTCGTTTGAAAGAGATATAAGCCGCTGCCATCATAAGTATTATTGCGAGGGCAATCACTGTTACCGCTACAAGCGACAAATTTTCGAACGCCGGTTTCCATGTGGTTATAATCCTGTCGTTCACAAATGTTGAAAACAAATCCATTCTGACAAAGAAAGCCAGAAATGTGATTACAAACAATGAAAGCATGTCGATAATTCGTTCTGTAACGACTGTCCCGAAAAGCGAATTGACGGGTATTCTGTCCGTTTTGTACAATGTTGCGCAACGCGTTAGTTCCCCGATTCTTGGGACAGCCAGATTTGCCATATATCCGATAATAACGGCGTTATAAGTGTCATAAGCCGACGGTTTATATCCCAGAGTGTTTATCAGGATATTCCACCGTAACGCTCTGATGATAAAAGCGGTGAAACTAAATACCAGCGAAAGTCCGATATAGAAATAGTTAACCGATTTCAGATGCATTATAAATTCGTCGAAATCATTGATACTTTTGATGCAATACCACACGGCAAGCGCCCCTAATATCGTGAATACCAGAAAATAAATGAGATTAACTGGTGATATGTTTTTACCTGCAATTTTATATGTCCTGACAGCCATTTTATACGAGTGTATTAGTGTTTGTATCGGGAAAAACTATTGCCGGCTTGAACGATTTGGCTTCTTCAAAATCAATTTGGGCGTACGACATAATTATCACTATGTCATTCACTTTACACTTGTGCGCCGCAGGACCGTTGATTCCAATTGTACGGCTATTGCGTTTTCCTTTAATAACGTAAGTTTCAAGACGTTCGCCGTTAGTAATATTGACTATGCTTACTTTTTCGTTTTCTATCAGATTGGCGGCGTCCATCAACACTTCGTCGATGGTGACGCTCCCAATATAGTTGAGATTTGCTTCTGTCACAGTCACTCTGTGCAGTTTTGATTTTAAAACTTCTATTATCATAATTCTTTCTTATAACATCTTCTTCTTATATATGGTTCGCTTTCGTAACTGTTCCACATTGCGATAGCGTCCACATTGCTTTCGAGTTGCTGATTCGATATCGCAATTTTCACATTGTATTTGATATAGGTCTTGTTCATTTCGGTGTAATAGATTGAAACAACTCCTTTTTTTTGCCAGTCGGGATGAACGCCGTTGAGATATAAATCGATGTTCTCATAATTCTTTAACGCTCTCAATATATGAATAAAACCAAAGGGAAACAGTCGTCCTTTCGCCTTTTGAAACGCCCGCGACAGGCTCGGCATACTTATTCCGAATGCCACAATATCCTCGTCTTTGTCGAAAACCAGGCATACAAACTGTGGCTGCAAAAAGGTCAGATACTGTTTCACATACTTGTCTATCTCCTTGTCTGTCAAATCGACAAACCCGTAAAGATGCGAAAAAGCCTTGTTGAGAGTGTAGAAAAATTTCCTTCCGTAAGGCAATATCTGTTTTGCTTTGGTGAAATTCTTGATATGGAGGTCGTATTTTGTCATTACGAGTTTGCTGAGACGCTCCATTTTTTCCGGAACAGGCTGAGACGCATTGAATTTGAATTGCAACCAGTCTTCCTGTCGCAAATAGCCGTGTTTTTCGAGGTGAACGGGATAATACGGATAATTGTAGATATTCGAAATCGTCGGCAACTTGTCGAACCCTTCGACAAGCATGCCTTCGTTATCCATGTCGGTGAATCCGAGCGGACCATCGACAGCCTCCATTCCCGCTTTTTTTCCCCACTTTTCGACTTCATCCAATAAGGCTTTCGACACTTCCAGATCGTCGATAAAGTCAATCCAGCCAAAGCGAACGTGCTTGTATCCCCACTTCGCATTTGCACGGTGATTGATTATGGCAGCGACTCTCCCGACTATCTTATTCGACTTGTATGCAAGCCAATAACGCGCTTCGCAATATTCGAACGAAGGATTTTTGTCTTTACGGAGATTCTGCATTTCGTCAAAAATGAGCGGCGGTACCCAATATGGATTATTTTTGTACAATTCGGCGGGAAATTTGACGAACTTTTTTAGTTCTCGTTTGCTAACAATTTCTTTTATTGTTATATTCATTTTGTCATAATAATATTTGACCGCAAAAGTACTGCTTTTTCTGTAATTGACAAATATATCATAATAAGTTGTTGAATTTTAATCCATTATTTTTTTCATTCTTCGTTTTTTTCACTTTTTGAGCTTCGTTTTTTTCATTTCTTATGCCCCCAAAAAATTGTTTGTGAAAAATATGAAGCCCCTTTGTACCCTCTCCCTTCATATTTCGTCACTATAAATGGATTTGATACAGTATTTATCATTAAATCAGTATTTTATCATCAAAATAAAAGTTTTGTAGCTATTAATACAACATATAAACTGTGAGAAACGAAGCAGGAAGCAATCTGTACCTTACAATGACGCTTTTCGTAAACAGTACATTAACAGTCTCATACAAACATACAATTTATTTATTCGGATACAGATAACTTACGTCGTAACGATACACCTCTTCCTCTTCTTCTCCATAAAGTTATTATATATAAATATTTATTAACCGGATCTATGTCAATTGAAGTAAAATCAATTATTCCTTTATCCAAAACCAATTCTTTTTTAAAATTCCCGTTCCAGTCAAAAACATCAATCACAGTACTTGTTTCATCGTTATTATTTAGCAAAGCGAATATATAATCGTCATCGACAAAAGTCCATAAATAATAAGCAACATATTCAAAATCAGAAAATTCTCTCAAATATTAAAATCAGGAGTGTCTTTCACCCGATAACCTGTAACTTTGCCTGTCTCAATATCCATTATATTTATCTGTCGTAAATAACGCAACCCCATAGCTATTTTAGTCTTGTCGGGTTTCATTTTGTCCATACTATATAAACACATTGGAGGCATTAATCTTTTGTTATATATATCTAAAACTATTATAGATTTCATATTTTGCCACTTCCTCATTTGTCAGATAGTTGAAAATGTGATATGAGGGGGATTTTAAAACCTCTTCATTATACATATCGTCTCCCTGATTAAATGCCAGGATCAAACTGTCATTTAATATGAATACACGTCCAAATGGACATTAAAAAAAGCATTAAATCAAATTGTTACACAATTTTTTTGTTAGTAAAAAAAAATGTATTAATTTTGCGACGTTTTTTAATGGATTTAAAATGAAGATTTGGC
>JAITKY010000271.1 GCA_031278135.1 Prevotellaceae bacterium
CGAAAAATAATCGCCAAAATTACTTAAATTTTTTAGACTTAAAAATTTATTTAACAATTGGCTAAATCTTTTTTTGAGGCGCTATATCAATTTTGTCTGTTCACCTCGATGCTTCGTTCCGTGGTCTAACGCAGTCCATGCCATTAGACGAGATTCGACGAATCAAGATTCCACACGAAACGGCTATTCCGACAGGAGTGTATAAGGTCGTCGTAAACATGTCGCCCGCTAAAAAACATTTAGACGACTGTAAAATCTGCGTCAAATCAGGATGTTTGGGATTACAGATATTCCATGATATTTCCTGATAGCATCATCAGGCTGATTTCGTCGATTTTAGCGTTATATTCCACATCGAGGAGTCTTTTTTCGGCGTCCTGGAGAGAGTTTTGGGCTTCGCGCATATCGATTCCGGCTAATTCGCCCAGACGGTAACGCATCGAAGCCGCCTCGAAATTTTCGTGAGCCGTTTTCAGGTTTTGCCGTTCCATTGCTATCAGCACGAGATAGTTGGAATACGAACTGTATATCTCCTGTAATTTTGCTTCGACGTCCAATTGCGCCTCTAATTGAGCCAGTTCCCTGTTTTTAACGGCTATCTGAGCGTTTTTTATTTCCCGCCGTCTGTTGCCGCCGTCGAAAATGGGAACGCCGAACGTCAGACCGTAATCCAAACCGTTGTTATTCGACCTTTTTGTAACGCCCTTATTGTAAAAATTGAAGTTATAATTATATCCCGAAGAGAGTTTCAGATAAGGATAACTGTTTGCACGAATGATTCTTAAATCGTATTCCGAAAGATTCACCTGTTTTGTTGCAATCAGTAACTGAGTGTTTTCGTTGAGAGTTTTCTCCAAAAGAGAAGAGTACGCAAGTTCGGGAAGCAGGTTTACAGACGAATCCGGCACAATATGAGCATGTTTGAGTTCGCCCATAAGCGTTTTAAGCCGTATTTCCGAAGCGAGTATTTGTTGTTGCTGACGCACTAAGGCTGAACTGTCGGAATTAAAATCTACCTGAGCTTGAAGAAGTTCCAGTTTTGAACGGGAGCCGAGTTCGAGATTTATCCGTGCAATTCGTACACGTTCCTTCGATATGGAAAGAATAAACTCAAGATTGTCTTTATGTCGCGCTTGCTGAATGAGATAGAAATATTCCGCTGCAACGTTGACAATCAAGTTTTCGATTTCGAAACGCGTATTCAAGTCGCTGATTTCCTTTAACTCCTGTAGTTGAGCGTATTTTGTTTGTGCCTTATGCCCCGAAAAAATATCCCACGAAGCGTTTACGCCTGCCGAACCGGCATTAGCAAGTTGTCCGTTTGTTTTCGTCGTATTATCCGAAAAGTCTGTACTGTTGTTATTTCTGACCGATCCGGAATATCCTGCCGAAGCATCTACTTTAGGCAAAAGACCGGCGTTACCCTTTGTGTAATTGTTATTTGCGATTTCATTTTCGTTTTTGACAATCTGTAATGAATAATTGTTTTCCAGAGCAATTTTAAGACATTTGCTCAGAGAAACAGAATTTTGAGCGTGTAAAGCACTGAAACTTATACAATAAACAAACACAATTCTTATAAACTTTATCATATTATATTTCTTATAATCAATTTCTAATAAAACACAGGTACTGAAGCCGTTAATGATGGTGTACCACCTTTTATACGTGGCCAGTTATCGTCGTCCCACGTGATTTGGTCGAGCAACAACATCCTGCTGCGCGGATTTGTTATATCCACTCCATGATACAATATCCAATCGTTACCAGCGTCATCCTGAACGATTTCGGAGCAATGACCATTTCCGGTAAAGCGTTCGTTGGATGCGATGACAACCGAAAATCCATTGTTCATCATATCTTTTCCCGACTTGTCGAGATAAGGTCCGAACAAAGATTTCGAACGTCCGACAACCAGACGATAAGTGCTTTTTACGCCTTCGCAACAACTTCCTATTGAAGCAAATAAATAATAATACTCAGCCTTTTTACGGATATATGTTCCCTCGAAAGCAGAGCCGGCGATTTGCCGTTTTTCCGCTCCTTTCTTAATTTCCATACCGTTATTTTCCAATTCGATACAGTAAATTCCATGAAAACTTCCCCAGAAAAGATATTTCGTGCCGTTTTCTTCAATATAAAACTGATCGATAGAGTTTTGTACGCCTATCTCATTGCTTCTGAGCAGTTTTCCTCTGTCGGTAAACGGACCTTCGGGACTGTCGGCAACGGCAACTCCTATTCCACAAGTTTGTTCGCCGCCCCAGACCGACATCGAATAGTAAAGTACATATTTTCCGTCGATTACATTGATATCAGGAGCCCAGATGCCGCCATTGGGTTCGAAAGCAGGACGCGTTTCTTCGGTAAATGCTGTTCCAACAAAAGTCCAGTTTACAAGGTCTTTCGACTTGTATATAGGTGTAATTCGGCCTGTTGCATACAGATAGAAATATCCGTCGTCAGCTTTAATTACTGTCGGGTCGGGTACGTTTTTGGCAACCACCGGATTAGAGTATTTCCCGTTTTCCTGTCCTGTACCGACTGTTGCAACAAACACGAAAACAAGCGGTATCAAACAATTACTTATACAAAACTCTATATACTTAATCTTCATTTCGTTTCGTTATTTTTTCGGTACGTGTTGAGATGTAGGAATAAATTGCCGGAACGACAAATAGCGTCATAAATGTTGCAACAAACATGCCTCCGGCGACCGAAATACCCATAGCAACACGGCTTTTAGCGCCTTCGCCGGTCGCCATTGCCAGAGGAAGAATGCCCAAAATCGTCGATGCGCTTGTCATTAAAATTGGGCGTAACCGTTGAACAGCAGCCTCTTTGATAGCGGTAACCTTGTCGTAGCCTTTTTCTTTAAACTGGTTGGCAAATTCCACAATCAGGATACCGTTTTTCGTGACAAGACCGATAAGCATTATTACGCCTATCTGACTGAAAATGTTCATTGTCTGTCCGAAATACCACATAAAGAACAATGCTCCAAGCAAAGCCAAAGGCACTGTTATCATAATGATAAACGGGTCTTTAAAACTCTCGAATTGAGCCGCTAACACAAGGAATATCAGAATAAGAGCCAGTCCGAAAGCAAACATCAGACTCGACGAACTTTCGCGAAAATCTCGCGATTCGCCTGCCAAAGCGGTTCTAAACGTGTCGTCCAGAGTTTCTTTAGCGAATTTATCCATTTCGGCAAGACCTTCGTCGATTGTGTATCCGGGTTGCAGATTCGACGTTATGGTTGCAGCCACAAAACGATTGTATCTGTAGAGCGTCGGCGGGGCGGATTTTTCGTGAAATGACGTAAAATTAGCCATTTGTATCATCTGTCCCCTGTCGTTTTTCACATACAGCGAACGTATATCGCTGGGCGAATTTCTGTTATTGCGTCGCAGTTTCCCAACTATCTGATACTGTTTGCCGTTACGGTAGAAATATCCCATACGTTGACCGCTCAAAGCCAATTGAAATGTCAATCCGATATCACGAGTGCTGATACCCAACTGTGTAGCCTTATCTCGATTTATTTCCACCTGCAATTCTGGTTTGTTGAATTTCAAATCGACGTCAGACTGCATAAGCACAGGACTTTGCGAAACTTTATACATGAAATCGGGTAACACCGCTTTCAGTTTATCAATATTTGAGGCTTGAAGTACATATTGAACAGGCATTCCGGCACGCTGCCCGCCAAACGTAGATTGCTGAGTGACAAAAGTTCGGACTCTGCTTTTGTCGCCCACAATTTTCGATACCTGATTTGCTATTTCTCCCTGCGAACGTACTCTGTCTCTTATATCCGGCAAAATAATATTGGAAAATCCATTGCTTCCGAACATGCGAATCATGATTGAAACATCTTCGGGAATTGAATCCACAAGTTCTTCCGACAGGTTGCTAATAAATTCATTCACATAATCATACGTAGCGCCCTGTTGAGCAATCATATTCATATTTAGCCTCGAACGGTCTTCAACCGGAGCAAGTTCCGATTGTATCGAACTGAATAACAGATAGATACAACAAAACGCAACAAGAATTACAAGCCACACAGCCCACCTTATTCGCAGGAACAAGCTCAAAGCACGTCGATATACATTGTTCATTCCGGCAAAAAACGGCTCGGTGAAACGGTAAAACCAACCTTCTTTCTCTTTCTTTTTCAACAATTTAGTGGATAACATCGGAGTCAATGTCAATGCGACAAAAGCGGATATAACCACAGCAACTGCCAAAACGAGACTAAATTCCCTGAACAGTTTTCCGGTCATTCCTTCCATGAAAACGATTGGAAGAAAGACAGATACCAGCGTTATAGTAGTCGAAATGATTGCAAAATACAACTCGTTGGAACCTTTTATTCCCGCCTCTTTCGGTGTCATACCCTGTTCGATTTTCACAAAAACATTTTCGACGACGACAATGGCGTCATCGACTACCAGCCCGACAGCCAAGACTATAGCAAGCAATGTGAGCACATTTATCGAAAATCCCAACAGATACATGAAGAAAAATGTCCCCACAAGCGAAACGGGAATCGCCAGCAATGGAATGATCGTTGTACGTATATTTCTCAAAAACAGGAATATAATTATAATCACAATAACCAGCGCCTCGTATATCGTTGACTGTACTTCGCTTACCGATGCTCTCACAAATTGAGTATTATCGAACAGGATAGTTACGCTAATGTCTTGAGGAATATCTTTTTGTATGTCTTTCAAACGCCGGTATGCTTCGTCGGCTATTTCGATTTGGTTTGCGCCAGGCTGCGCAACGATGACATTTGAAACAGCGGGTATTCCATTTATTTTCATGTAATTGTACTCGTTTTCGGGGTACAGTTCAGCATATCCTATATCTCTGAAACGTATTGTTTGCCTGCCGTTTACTTTGATAATGACATTATTAAACTCTTCGGGAGTTGTCATCAACCCTAATGTACGGATACTTAATTCTATAGTATTTCCTTCGACGGATCCGGATGGCAATTCGACATTTTCGCGCGTAATCGCTGCTTGCACATCGTTTGGCGTTATTCCGGCGGCACCCATTTTGTCAGAATCCAGCCAGAGACGCATAGAGTAACGCTGTTGTCCCCAGATATTTACACCGCTAACATTGGCTATTGTCTGGAGGCGTTCCTTGAATGTCAGTTCGGCGATATCCGAAAGTTCCATCAGCGAACGTGATGGGCTTTGTATAGCGATTGACATTATGGGAGTTGCGTCGGCATCGTTTTTTGAGACTACTGGAGGATCAACGTCTCTCGGCAAATAGCGCGTTGCCTGCGACACCTTGTCTCTTACGTCGTTAGCCGCAGTTTCCATGTCGATGTTCAATTCAAATTCGATAGTGATACGACTTTGTCCCTGACTGCTTTGGCTCGTCAATGTCCTGATTCCCTGTATGCCGTTCATTTGCTGTTCGAGAGGCTCTGTAATCTGGCTTTCAATGACATCGGCATTAGCGCCCGGATACGATGTTTGTACGGATATTATTGGACGGTCAACGCTGGGATATTCTCTGATTCCCAGATAGGAAATGCCTATCAATCCGAAAATTATGATGACCAAATTGAGAACCGTCGCAAGTACCGGTCTGTTTATTGATGTTGTTGGTAAACTTGCCATTATCTTACACTGTTTATTTGTAAATCAATACCATCACGTAACTGCAAAATTCCTGTAGTTACCACTGTATCCCCGACATTAAGCCCTTTCAGAATCTGAACATACGATTCCGTCCGCACTCCAGGAACAATCTCCACTTTCTGTGCTTTATTGTTACTTACCTTATAAACAACATGTTCTCCCAAATCGGGAATAACGCTTTCCGAAGGAACAGACATGCCATTTTTGTCGTAATTCAATTGCAGAACAACGTGGGCAAAACGTCCCGGAAGTATTTTATGGTCGAGATTCGGATAATATGCTCTGATAGTGATTGATAAAGTCGCTATATCGATTTTGGAATCGGTAGCGTAAACTTTGGCGTTATATTGCAGTGTGTCGCCGTCAACGTTAAATATCAGCGAAGTGCCGACTTTAACCATACCGATATATGCTTCAGGAATAGACAATTCCATTTTCAGCGGTGATATTTTCGTCAATTTTGCAACCACAATATTCGGGTTTGCGTAAGTCCCTTCGCTCACTTGCCTCAAGCCTACAAATCCGTCGAAAGGAGCTCGGAGTTCCGTTTCCCGTATCTGTGCTTTAATCAGCTCTATATCAGCGAGCGTCGATGCAACCAAAGTATTCGATTCTTCGTAAATTTCCTGACTGATAGCATCATGTGCGAGTAGCGATTTTTGGCGAAATTCCTTGCTGTTGTACAAATCCAGTTGAGCCTGCAATTTTTTCAGTTGTGCCTGTAACTTTGCATCGTTCACTTTTGCAAGCAGTTGGTCTTTTTTGACAAGCGTGCCTTCTTCAAACATTATTTCGGTTATTCGTCCCGAAGCCTCGAAGCACAAATCAACTTCCTCCGAAGGAAGGAACGAACTGTTTACCGGATATACATCCGTAACGCCATGCGATTTAATGACATACGTATCAACAGACAATGTACGACGACTTGCATTTTGAACGCTTTGCCGTACAGTTTTTTCATCGGGACTGTTCTTTTTCAATTTTGGATATATAAAATACGCCAGCCCCGCAATCACCGCTAAAATCAATATTATTACCGTTTTCTTCTTCATCTGTATCTTTCAATTACCTGATTTACAAATCTTATTAAATGAACAACTTCTAAATATCCGACTATGTTCCGTTTATGTAAATGGGACATTAAAGTCAAATAATACCCGCAAATTCTGTGCCAAACATTCTTCAAAATTGCTTTATACGGGCTGAAATCCGTCACTATTTTAGAACCATCGTACTTTTTTATGCTTTTATTTATCAGAAAATAACTGAAATACAAATTGTTCGCTACTGTCTGTAAAAAAAATCATATCCAATACATTTATCATTATCAATCCAAATACCAAATCACATAAAAGGACAAAAAAAGCGCCTGCATATCATTAATCGTAAGCCGTAAGCGCGTCTTCTTCCCCGTGGATTCGGCAAGATACACCCTGCCATTTCCTTGATTATGAGCCAAGCACTCTAACCAACTGAGCAATCTATTAATGCCATTAGTGAATGGAAAATTAATTAAGCGTCGTCTCTGCCAGACTTGGCGGGTATGTGATTGATAATCTGTATACTGCTTTGTGTATGTGAGCGCCCATACCTCATGGGCAGGAGCGACAAAAATAGCCTTACAGAAAAGACGATGGTAGTAGACGCTTTGGAAATTTTAATAGAAAAAGCGAACCGGCATTACGAATATTCGTTTCGTGCCGAAACTAAAAGCGGAAAGACGCTTGAGAAGCTCCTGTTAATCTGTTGTTTACGAAAAGCATCATTGTAAGACGAATTTAAAAAAAAATTGGCCGGAAATAGTGAGTTTATCCATTGAAGGAGGTATAAATGCGCTTGAACAAGCGTTAAAACAGTGCAAATCGCCGGAAGAAGTTATTCATCATTCCGACCGTGGTATACAGTATTGCAGCAATGATTATACTAACATATTATTTATTCGAAAAAAGATGCACATTAAGTATAACGGAAGAGAATCACTGTTATGAAAATGCGATGGCAGAACGAATAAACGATCATTTTGATGTAAATTATCCGGATTTTACAGTTTGTTATCTCAAATATTTGTGTTTACAGTTATCACTATAACAGGCAGATATAAAAATAATGCAAAAAAATTGCCGGTTTGT
>JAITKY010000011.1 GCA_031278135.1 Prevotellaceae bacterium
GAGACTGTTGAGGCTGTTGGGGACGTTGGGGACGTTGAGATTCGACGCGCTGCGCTTGATAGTCGTTTACGGACGTCTGTCCTTCCTCTATAATAAGTTTTGTTCCGAGATATTTGAAAATAATTTTAATATGACCTCCCGGAGTCGCTTCAAATTTGAGGATATTGGTTTTCGAATCGACAGACTTAACTACAAGGATGTTTTTGGCATAAGAGGTTTGCATCTCGACTGTTTTTCCGTTTCGCAACATTTCCTGTCGCACGCCGTTCAGAAAAACATCAATGTCCACAGCTATGCCTACTATACTGCTCTGACGCCTCAACGATACAGTACAGGGATTGTCTATTTTGTACGCTCTGTTTTTCCGTACTTCTTTCGCCACGGCTTTAAACCTGGCTTTTGTCTGAAGATACATATACAACGAATATAAATCGTACGCCAGCCATAAAAAACCGAATAATACCAGCAGACCGCTACTATCGGAACTTCTAAGAACAAATTCGCCCGATAAGCCGCCTATTATCAGCCCTATACTTATTAAGAACTGTATGATTATCCAAAATATAGCCGAGGCTTTTGGCCCTTCTTCTATGATAGCCGTTTCGTCCTCGACCGTTTCGTTCGTTTGTGCGGGAGTGTCGACAGTCTGCCTGTATACCGCCGTATCGTTGGTTTGCATGCAGTTATCGGACGCTTGCCTCGCTTCTTTCGTTTTACGCGGCACAAATGCATTGGCTAACAATATTAAGGAAACAGGATATATCAAAACCGGTAAGTAGAACAGGATGTTGCGCCAGACTATATTTGTTACCGCGTTCGTGACAATAACAGCGCTTGCCGTTATTATCAAAGCGAGGAAAGCTGTCCGGAGAGTTTTTTTGCCCGCCAACGACAGGGCGATTGCAAAAAACAATACGGCAAAACTTAACAGCAGATTCGCTATGTTTACCGGATGAAAATTGTATATCCCGTCCCTGACGGTTTCCCAGATATTCAACAATACGGTGAAGACGGCATAGACAAATATTATCCAAAGCGTTTTTTTGCGCGCCCGCCATGCATATAAACCGCTCGACAACTCGAACGGAAATAACAATACCCCGATGATCGCCAACAAAAAGGGTGAACCAAGCCAATAGACATAGTTGAGAATATAGTCCGTTACAATGATTCCGTTTTCACTAAAAATAAAGAACGGACCCAGACTCCAGTAATATACCCCGCCGAGGGCTGCAAATATTATAAGCGCCACCGAGGCTATTACCAATCGCGTTCTTTCGCCAAAATCAAATGCTTTCATAATTGCGTTTTTTTAAATTTTCATTCACGTTTTTGTTGCGGTTTTGTCTGCTCGTCCGAAGCAAGGTAGTCTAACATTTGAAATGTTTGCCCTTCGAACACATATTCCAACGTCGACACGTCCACATGTTTCGGTACAGCCGCTCTGTACGACCTTACAGCCGCTCTGTACGACCTTACAGCCGCTCTGTACAACCTTACAGCCGCTCTGTACAACCCTCCTTTTGCAATGCGACTCCGGGTTTATAGAAGGTTTTCCCGTCGGGCTCGACAAATTTCCCGCTGTTGTACAATATGCTTAAAACTTTGTCGTCGATTCCGGCGTCGAGAGTGTATTTCAAGGCGAGCGCAAACGCTTTTTCTTCTTCGCGCGACATACTTGCAGGTGCAAACCATGGATTTATGTCCAGCTTGTCGACACTGCAACTTCCGCCCCGGAACTTGATTGTTTTTACTGTTGTAAACAGGATTTTGTCAGGAGCTTCGTCTGCTGTCGCCGGCGCGTCTTCGACAATATCTCGGCTACTGCTTTGGGTAGCGGCGTTTGTTTGTTGCGGCGTTATCCATTCGCCGGCAGCGAGGTCGTAGATCATCGGGTTTGCTTTTTCGGCTGTGAGGAACACAATCGTTTCCGCTATAAACCCCGCAGGCGCATCCTCGAAAGTGCATAGCGCTTCCGTTCCCTGTTGCAGGTTCATGTTGGTTTTGGGGAGGAACAGCGAGGATCCTTCTGTCGCCGTAGCCCCATTGTTGAAGACGATATTGCCCTTAGTATTGCCGATTCTTTCCGCATCAACAGTTTGCTCGCCCGACACCAAAGAGACCATGTAAATCGGCGTCTTGACCGCCGCCCGAAATTTCAGGCTCGCACCGTTGAATCCAAGCAGCGTAAAGGTTCCATTGCTCGATTGCTTTATCCGCACGCCGGACGGGAAGAGGGAAACCGGTTTCGTAACCGGAGTTGGCGGCGTCGGCGGAGTTGTTGCGGGTTTCGCCACCGGAGTTGTTGCGGGCGGAGTTGTCGCAGGAGTTGTCGCAGGTTTCACCGGCGTGGTTGCCGGAGTTGTCGGCGTGGTTACTTCGGTTTTTGGCGTTGGGGTTTTAGTTGCGGCAATAATATGCCGGATTCTAATTTTCCCGGTCGCAGGATCATTTTCAAAGATATCCCTGCTGTCGTTTTCGTACCTAATCCTGAACACTTCCGACGCGGCGAGAATATAATCGGGACCGTTCAAAAGCTCAAATCTCTTATATCTCACCGATTCCGTACTTACTTCCAAAACCTTCGCACTGATAGCATCACCGTTCTGTTTTGTGATGATATCCTGAGTATAACCTGTCCGGGCGAAGAACGCCAGACAGGCAACAATCAAAAACAGTTTCTTTTTCATCCTATTATTGTTTAATAATTATTATTCAACCATCTCGAATCGTCATTGAGTATTTTGAAACCGGTATTGTCATATTACTTACATTACTTACTTATCCAACGGTTCGAGAATGTTTCCGGGAACCTCCTGCGGAGTGGTGATATTCCTGAATACGGCATATTCCTGCTTCGTTGCACAGCTGTGTATTGCGATTTTGACTGTTCCGTAGATGCACGCATCCGTAATCGACAGGTCGCAAGTGATAACATCATCCAACACTATTTTATTGTCAAGCGTTTCGACAGGCGTTGTAGCTTCGAGTCCACCCTTTACAATTGTATTGTCTATAATATAATTCCCATTCGCATCAACCGCAATAACGTTAACACCGTTAATCTTCCGAAGAGCGAACGATGAATTCACCGAAAAATCTTTGGTGACATTAAACTCAAGTTTTGATTTGCTGTCATTATTTTCCACGTAATTTTCCGGAAATAAATACAACTCTTCTGTGGTCAAATTCATTTCCGTAACTTGTGCGGCGTCAGCCGAAAGAGTAAATTTCAGTTCCACGTTTTTCGATTTTTCGAAAGGTATAATGCCGGAATAAATCTGAGGCTCGGTAAAGCGAATAAATTTGCCTTTCGTGGAATCGGCGGTAACGAGGTTGCCCGCCAACAATGGCGCCTCGGTCAAGACATGCGGTTTTGCCTTGTCGAGCGAAACGATGAAAAAACACGGCGGCGTTTCGGCTCTTTCAAATTCGTTTTTGTCGATTCCTTTAAAACATACAAGCACATATTTTGCCGGTGTTTTTTCTGTGAAGACAATCGTAGAAAAATAGCCCGTTTTTGTCGAATCCTTGCCTGCATCCTCTTGTGTGGTTATAATCGATACGGCGTCCAACTGTTCGGTTGGATTTTCCGCATTTACTACAAACAGCCGTTCGGACAACAAGTCTACATTTTCTCGGTTAAGGTTCAATGCAGGATGCGAACAGGGGACGCGAAACCTAAGCTCGCCGGTACTGTCTGTTGTGAGTTCCAGACCGATTCCACCTTTATTCGCCGCCAGTTCGACCGGACTGTGCGTTTCGTACTTTTTCAGAATACTCTGGTCGCTCAGACCGCATCCGAAAAATATTGCTGCTGCAAACAGCAGACTTAATAATTTCACTTTTTTCATACTTTTCTTTTTTTTAGGTCTCTTGCGAGACTGATTATTATTTTTTAAATCCCTGTTCATAAGGCTTTTCGGAAACCGCCCCGCAGGATGTTTAACATGTTTGCCGGCGGCGTCCGCGACTTAATCGCCCTCCGGATTGCCGCTTTCCGAGTTCCGGATGTTCGGAATCTGTTCCCGATTGCCTGCTTCCGAGTTACGGAAGTTTACTTTTCACATCTTTACCCTTTTTATGCTCCAGACATCGCTTTTCAGTTTTTTAGCAGTTAAAAAAAGGCACGAAGGTCCCATAAAAGAGACCTTACCGTACCCGCAAAATCTTAAAACCGAAAATTAAGCCCTATACCCATTGATATTGTAGAAAGTTTTTCCGTTTCCAATCCCAATTCATCAAATTTTATACCACTACCGTGATAAACAGCATCAATATTCAACGAAAGAGAAATTAACTTGTGAACATTCCATCGCAGGGTTATTCCGGAACCATAAACAAAAATCGTATTGTCCGCCTTAAAATCCAAACTTGTTCCACCACTGCTTGCATTAAGCTTTGCAAAAAGAAAACCCAAATAAGGACGGATATCACATTCCAGTTTAGAAAACGGAACAGAAAATAGTGGGCCGGCAAGAATGGCGTTAGTTTTCAAATCAACGTCAGCCTCAGAAATGTCAACCTTGTACGAAGTATGCATATATGTAACAGCAATTCCGGCATTACTTCCGAACAAGTATCCGGCATTGATGCCATACTGTACTTTGCCTTCTATATCGGAATAGTTTTTAATAGTAGAAGCTATTCCAATGCCACCGCCAACATATCCCTTTTTAAGATTCGGCGTAGTGGCAT
>JAITKY010000019.1 GCA_031278135.1 Prevotellaceae bacterium
ATAAATAATAATGAAAGGAAAATTTTTATTGCTTGCAATTGCAGTGTTTGTATTTGGCATTACCGTCAAGCCTAATGCCGACGAAAACAAAAAAAGCATTCCAGCAAACAAAGAACTCGTTGTCGCTTTAGACACATGCTATTACAACTATTTTTTACATAAAGGCAATCCGTCGGGTTATCAACTCGAACTGTTCGAACTTTTTGCCGGATACAAGGGTGTAAATCTTGACTTTCGCATCATTCCCGACAGTCTGAAATTCGATATGTTGAGCACAGGAAAGATCGATATTGCTGTTTTCAGCGAAGGACTCGACAGTCTGCACAATGTCTTCAACAAATATGAAAATATCTGCTCATCGATACCTCTCGACGACAGTGTTAAATCTGTCTGGCTCACTGTCGAAGACAATCTCTCGCTGATGTTCGAAATAAACGTCTGGGCAAACAAACTGAAAGGAGAAAAAATCTATAATTCTCTTCACATCAAATATTTCAGGCATAAATACAACAAAACAGCAAAGCAAATATCCCCTTACGACAATATTCTGAAAAAATACAGCGCCGAAACCGGTTGGGACTGGCGGCTGGCGACGTCGATAGTGTGTCACGAATCACAGTTCAAACCCACTGTTATTTCGAAATCGGGAGCGGCAGGTCTTATGCAACTCATGCCGAACACTGTCAGGAGTTTAGATGTGAAAAACGTATATAATCCGGAAGAAAATATTAAAGGTGGAATGATGTTAATTGCATATTTGACAGATGTTTTCGAAAAGAAAGGAGTTGCCGGAGACGAATTGGTCAATTTTGTATTGGCAGCATATAATGCCGGACATGGAAAGATTTTCAATTTCATGAAAGAGACTGAAAATGCAGGACTTGACAAAAATAAATGGAGCGACGTTTGTTCGGTTATCTTGATGAAAAACAAACTTGCATCTGCTCCCAAATCAAAATTTAGCGGTAAAGAAACAATGAAATTCGTTGATAATGTGTTAAAATACTATAAACATTACCAGAATTTTTTTCCGGTTGAGCGTAATATCGCATTGATATAGACGGAATTTTGATTTTTAAATTGCATTTTCGATAAATTCAATTAATTTTGCACGAAATATAATAGTGATTATTAGTTATAAAAGATAAGAACAAATGGACAGGAGACGCAATGCAATATCTTCATTTATAGAGAAATATTTTCTCCATTTTAACGCTGCTGCTTTGGTTGATGCGGCAAAATCATACGAAAAGGCTTTGGATTCGGGGCAAAAAATGATGATAACTCTCGGTGGTGCAATGAGTACCGCCGAATTGGGAAAACTTCTGGCTGAAATGATTAGGAAGGATAAAGTCCAAATTATCACGTGTACAGGCGCTAATCTTGAGGAGGACGTAATGAATCTTGTTGCACACAAAAGTTACAAAAGAGTGCCGAATTACAGAGATTTAACTCCGCAGGACGAATGGGAGCTTCTGGAAAAGGGACTTAATCGCGTGACCGACACGTGTATCCCCGAAGAGGAAGCATTTCGTCGTTTGCAGCAACATATTCATGCACAATGGAAAGCAGCCGAAAACGACGGCGAAAGATATTTTCCGCATGAGTATATGTATAAGATGTTGCTGTCCGGCGATTTAAAACAATATTACGAAATCGACCCCGCCGACAGTTGGATGCTTGCGGCAGCAGAGAAAAATTTGCCGATAATCGTTCCCGGATGGGAAGATTCCACAATGGGAAATATTTTTGCATCGTACTGTATAAAAGGAGATTTGAAGCCTTCAACAATGAAATCGGGTATAGAATATATGACTTTCCTTGCCGACTGGTACACAAAAAATTCCGGTTCGGGAATCGGGTTTTTCCAGATTGGTGGAGGAATATCGGGCGATTTTCCGATTTGCGTTGTGCCGATGCTGTATCAGGATTTGGAAATGGAATCGACTCCATGCTGGAGTTACTTCTGTCAAATATCCGATTCGACAACAAGTTACGGTTCGTATTCTGGAGCCGTTCCAAACGAAAAAATAACTTGGGGAAAGTTGGATATCGACACTCCGAAATTTATAATCGAATCGGATGCAACAATTGTTGCTCCACTTATATTTGCATGGCTATTAGATATGTAATATATATATATATATATAAAATAATTATTGATATGAATACACTTTTGTTTATAGGAAACATTGGAGCCCCCGAAATGATATTTATTGCTTTGGCTGTCTTGTTGTTGTTTGGCGGAAAGAAAATTCCAGAACTGATGAGAGGAATAGGAAAAGGCGTAAAAAGTTTTAAGGAAGGCGTGAAAGGTATAGAAGACGACATCAGCAATTCGCTCGAAGAAGATAACAGCAAACGTAAATCGGACGAATAATAGTTAAACAATTGACACACAATGAAAGTCCTTGTTGTCGATGATGAGAGGAGCATACGTAATTCGCTGAAAGACATTTTGGAATATGAAAACGTCGAAGTCTGGTTGGCTGAAAACGGCGCTACAGCGATAGAGTTGTTTCGTAAGAATGTGTTCGATTTGGTATTATGCGATATCAAAATGCCGGGGATGGACGGTATCGAAGCGCTCGAAAAATTGCAGGAACATAATGCAGATGTTCCCGTAGTGATGATTTCCGGTCATGGAAACATCGATACTGCTGTGGAATGTATCAAAAAAGGAGCATACGATTTTATCGAAAAACCCCTCGACCTCAACAGGATACTGATAACTCTGCGAAATGCCACCGATAAGACGGCATTAGTTAAGGAAACAAAAAAACTTCAACGCAAAGTCTCTAAAACTTACGATATCGTCGGTGAAGCGGAAAATATCCGGAAAGTGAAAGATATCATCGACCGTGTGGCTCCGACCGAAGCCCGTGTCCTGATAACCGGCTCCAACGGGACGGGTAAAGAACTTGTCGCCCGATGGTTGCACGAAAAAAGTAACAGAGCAAATAACGTTTTTGTCGAGGTGAATTGCGCCGCTATACCTTCCGAATTGATTGAAAGCGAACTGTTTGGTCACGAGAAAGGTTCGTTTACATCTGCAATTAAACAGCATAAGGGCAAATTCGAACAGGCTAATGGAGGGACTCTCTTTCTCGACGAAATAGGCGACATGAGCCTGGCTGCTCAGGCAAAGGTGCTCAGAGCTTTACAGGAAAATAAAGTGTTCAGGGTAGGAAGCGATAAAGATATCAATGTAGATGTGAGGGTTATCGCTGCTACAAACAAAAACCTCCGCGAAGAAATCGAAAAAGGACATTTCAGAGAAGATCTTTATCACCGCATCAGCGTGATTGTCATCCATGTACCCACATTAGACGAACGAAAAGAAGATATTCCACTACTGGCAGAACATTTTTTTACAGAAATCTGCAATGAATACAGTATCCCAAAAAAAGAAATCACCGAAGATGCTATCGCCGAACTTCAAAAACTTCACTGGACAGGAAATATCCGCGAATTTCGCAATGTTATAGAACGCCTTATAATATTATGCGACAAAACTGTCGAAGCGAAAGACGTCCAAAATTACGCAAATCCTTTGTTTGTGTGAGGTAGATTTACAATTTGTA
>JAITKY010000037.1 GCA_031278135.1 Prevotellaceae bacterium
TTCTTCAGAATTGATTATATCCTGCATGACAAAATCATGGAATCGCTATCTTATTCCGTTCATAAGATTGACTACTCCGACCATTACCCGATTTCGTCGGTGATTGATATTTCCGGAATACAGGAACGTAAATGACATAATATCAAAAATGATGTACGGAGTGAGATCAATGAAATAGCAGATCGAAATATATTTGCGGCTGTTCAATCGAAATTTTATTTAATGAAATACATACATTCGTGCTTTTTTTATAAAAAAAATTGGCGTAAAAAAAATATTTTACGCCCGTATTTCGTTTATTAACAGGCGTTTTTATAAAATATATTGCCAAACGAAAAAAAAATTTGCAATTTATCCAAAAAATAGTATTAATTTTGCAGACGTATTAATTAGTGTAAAAAAGTAATATACGGAATGTATTTTTGTGCATGAATTTTTTTGAGAAAAAAGTGGTTAATTTGAAAATTTTTGCGGAAAGAGAAAGAAGAGAGAAAGAGAAAGAGAAAGAGAAAGAGAGAGATTAAACTTACAAAATTTTTAAAGTTTTTGTCTTTAAGTTAAGAGAGAAATATTACTTTTTATTGTGTTTTTTGGTTTATCCGAAATCTTAAAATTTATTAAGATTTTGCGAATATAGGCAAGTATATTGGGGTATATATATTCCTGATAGATTTTGTGCAAAAAATTATCATTATGTATAAGAGAAGAAATATAAAATGGATGAAATAAATAAATTAAAATTAAATTATGAGAAGATGTATTTCGATTTTATTAGGCTTTTTTATAAGCATTGGAGTTATGGCTCAAAGTACTGCTATCTCGGGAGTTGTCGTCGATGACACTGATGAGGTTTTAGCAGGTGTGTCTGTTGCTTTAAAAGGGACAAATATTGGTGTTGTGACCAATAATGAGGGTAAGTTTACTATCAATGTCCCTGCAAGCGGCAAGATCTTAGTATTCGCTTTGGTGGGTATGAAAATTGTGGAGGAAGAAGTTTCGGAAAATATGCGGGTTGTGATGACCTACGATTCCGAAACTTTGGGCGATGTAGTTGTTACGGGAATGTCGTCGACCGATAAGCGGTTGTTTACGGGCGCTGCCGACAGACTGAATGCGGGAGACGTTGCATTGTCGGGAATTTCGGAAATCAGTCGGGCGCTGGAAGGTCGTTCGGCTGGCGTTTCTGTACAAAATGTTTCCGGAACTTTTGGTACTGCTCCTAAGATCACCATACGTGGAGCTACATCCATTTATGGCAGTTCAAAACCGTTATGGGTAGTCGATGGAGTTATAGTTGAAGACGTCATAGACGTCGATTCTGATGCACTTTCGTCGGGAAATGCAGAGACGTTAATTAGTTCCGCTATTGCGGGACTTAATTCCGACGATATAGAGAATTTCCAGATACTTAAAGACGGATCGGCGACGTCTATTTATGGAGCAAGGGCAATGGCGGGCGTTATTGTTATCACAACGAAAAAAGGTAGAGCCGGCGCAAGCAGCATTAACTATAACGGCGAATATACCATGCGTTTGATTCCGAGTTATTCCGATTTCAATATAATGGATTCTCAGGAACAAATGGGAGTATATCAGGAGATGGAACAGAAAGGATGGTTGAACTTTTCATCGACCTTTCGAGATTCGGAGAGTGGCGTTTATGGGAAAATGTATCAGTTAATGAACACATACAACCCTAAAACAGGCACGTATGCGTTACAGAATACCGATGAAGCAAAAAACGCTTATTTACGTTTGGCAGAAATGCGAAACACCGACTGGTTTAAAGAACTGTTTCAGCTTCGGGTGATGCACTCACATTCCATCAGTATGTCGGGAGGTACGGATAAAACTAACTATTACGCGTCTGTGAGCGCATTGGTAGATCCCGGATGGTATAAATCGTCTCCCGTAAATCGCTATACGGCGAATGTTAATGCGACGTATAATATTTTCAAAAATCTATCGTTAAATTTTATTTCCAACGCATCATACCGTTCGCAGAAAGCGCCGGGAACAATGTCGCGGAGTATTGACGCCGTATCGGGAGAAGTGAAGCGTGATTTCGATATCAATCCGTACAGTTATTCCTTAAATACTTCGCGTACGATAAGCCCTAATGAGTACTATACTCGAAATTATGCTCCATTCAATATAATAGACGAGTTGGAGAATAATTATATGGATATTAATGTGACTGACGTCAAGTTTCAAGGCGAGATAAAATGGAAAATATTGCCAGGATTGGAGGTTGCGGCATTGGGCGCCTTGAAATATACCGGGTCTAACATGCAGCATCATATTACCGATAATTCCAATCAGGCTCTTGCATATCGCGCCATGCCAGATGCGACAGTTCGGAATAACAATCCTTTCCTGTATAGTGATCCCGATAATACGTATGCCTTGCCAATTACGGTATTGCCCGACGGGGGCATCTACGATCGTACCGACAATAAGATGTTGGCATACGATTTTCGAGGCACCCTGACATGGAATAAGACGTTCGATCGAGTTCATATCACCAACTTTTTCGGGGGGATGGAAATCAATTCTGTTAATCGTGAACAGACATGGTTCAGAGGCTGGGGGCGTCAATATACTATGGGAGATGTTTCTCATTATGCCTATCAAGTATTTAAAAAAGGAATGGAAGAAGGCGCTGATTATTTCAATATAGGACTTACACAGGGACGACATGTGGCATTTTTCGGATTGGGAACTTATTCGTACAAGGCAAAATATACCGTAAATGGCACTGTGCGTTATGAAGGTTCCAACAAATTGGGAAAATCTCGTTCGGCGCGCTGGTTGCCTACATGGAATATCGCTGGTTCGTGGAATATGCACGAGGAAAATTTCTTTGAATTGTTACGTCCGGTATTAACCCATACTACTGTAAGAGCATCTTACAGTTTGACTGCCGACAGGGGACCGAGTAATGTGACCAATTCGCAGATTGTCATCAAAAGTAATGTCCCATGGCGTCCTCACGCTGATTCTCAGGAAACAGGGTTGTATTTGGAGGATATAGAAAACAGCGAATTAACGTACGAAAAAAAACATGAAATAAATCTTGGCGCTGATATTGGTTTCATAAATAATCGGATAAATTTGAGTACGGACGTGTATAAACGTAACAACTATGACCTGATTGGCATTATTGCCGTAATGGGTGTAGGCGGTACGGTAGACAAATACGCCAATGTAGCTTCGATGGAATCGAGCGGATGGGAATTTACCCTTACTACAAAAAATATTGTATTGGATAATTTTAATTGGACAAGCAGTTTTATTTTTTCAAATAACAAGACGGAAATTACGGAGTTAGAATCTCGAAAACGAGTTATAGATCTGGTTGCCGGCAATGGATTCGGTCGTCAGGGTTATCCACGCAGATCATTGTTTTCGATTCCTTTTGTTGGTCTGGACGAAGATGGTATCCCGAACTTTATCGACCAGAACGGCAATGTTACCAGCACAGGAGTTTACTTTCAGGAATCAAACAAACTCGACTTTTTGAGATACGAAGGTTCTTCTGAACCGACAATTACAGGTAGTTTAGGCAATATATTTTCGTACAAAAAACTCAAATTAAATGTATTCATCACATATTCATTTGGAAATAAAATTCGTTTAAGCCCTGTATTTATGGGCGGGTATTCTGATTTTTATGCTATGCCGAAAGAATTTAAAAATCGGTGGATTATGCCCGGCGACGAAACAATAACAAACATCCCTGTTATTGCAAGCTATCGGCAAAGTCAGAAAATCGGTTCATTGAATTATGCATATAATTCATATAACTATTCGGATGTGCGTATAGCAGATGGAGGATTTATACGCTTGAAAGAGATTTCATTATCGTATGACTTACCAAATAAATGGATAACGCCTGCAGGTTTTAAAAACATATCGGCAAAGATACAGGCTACGAATTTATTGTTATTATATGCAGACCCGAAACTCAACGGGCAGGATCCCGAATTTTTCCGGTCGGGAGGCGTTGCTGCGCCAATGGCTAAACAAATTACATTAACATTAAAATTAGGACTTTAAATATAAAAAATTATGAATAGAAAATATTTTATAACAGCAGTATTTGTTGTGATGTGTTTCGCATCGTGCGACAAATTTCTGGACGAAGTGCCGGACAATCGGACTGAATTGGATACGGATGAAAAGATTACCAAACTGTTGGTGAGTGGGTATGCTAACAATTTATTTGTATTGACTACAGAGATGATGTCGGACAATGTAGATGAAAAAGAATCGACTTTGACTTCGTTTAATATGCTTCAGGAACAAATGTATGCATGGAACGACATTGTTGAAATCGGAACTGAATCTCCAAAATTGGTTTGGGAAAGATATTATGCTGCTATTGCCGCAGCTAATCAGACGCTTAAAGCAATAGAGGAACAGGGGAATCCCGAAAGGCTGAATCCACAGAGAGGCGAAGCGCTTATGATTCGGGCATTTCATCATTTTTATTTGGTCAATGTTTTTGCAAAACATTATTCGGAAAAAACAGGAAATATTGATTTGGGTATTCCATATATCGAAAATCCCGAAACGATGGTCAATCCTCCGTACGAAAGAATACCTGTGGCTGAAGTGTATAAAAAGACAGAACAAGATGTTGAAACAGCTTTGCCGTTGATTGACGACAATATTTACGATGCCCCCAAATATCACTTTAATCGTAAAGCTGCTTTTGCTTTTGCCGCGCGTTTCAATTTATTTTACCGCAAGTACGATAAAGTCATACAATATGCCAACGAAGTTTTGGGCGATAATCCGGATGGAACACTGCGTGATTTTTCGAATATTCCGAATTTGACAAAAGAACAGTTGCCCCTTGCCATGGATTATATACGACCCGAGCATAGTGCGAATTTGTTATTAATGGTAGCCCATTCCAGGCTTGGAGTCATCTTTGGTAACTACAACACAGGAAAAAAATATATGCACAGTTCATATCTTGCAGGCACCGAGACAACACAAGCCGCAACGCCTTGGGGATATTATTCGAGTTCTTTGTACAGATTACCTTCGTTATCGTACACTTCGGGATATGTTACCCAGCCTAAAATACCATATTTATTTGAATACACCGATCCTGTAGCAGGCATAGGGTACATACGTACAGTATATCCCGCTTTACAGTCGGACGAAATACTGTTGTGCAGGGCTGAAGCATATATTATGAAAGGAGATTTCGAAAATGCCGTAAATGATTTAGCTCTTTGGGTTAGAAGACATACTACTTCGTCGATAGTACTGACACGTAATTTGATAAACGAGCATTATAAAAATTTGGCATATTACACGCCTTATAATCCTACACCAAAAAAGAAATTGAATTTGGAATTTTCTATCACCGAAGAACAAGAGAATTTTCTTCATTGTCTTTTGCAAATACGTCGTATAGAAACCATATTTGAAGGTCTGCGGTGGTTCGATATCAAACGTTTCGGAATTGTGATATACAGAAGATATTTAGACGCCAACAATAGCGTAACTGTCAGAGATTCCCTGTCGGTTGACGATCCAAGGCGCGCGATACAGTTGCCTAAGGAAGTTATTAATGCCGGATTACCTCCAAATCCGAGAAATAAATGAATTTGTTTAATGTTATAAAATGAATGTTTAATGTTACAAAAATTATATGTAATGAAAAGAGTAATATATTTGATTTTAACAATGTTTATGACTGTTATAAATTGGTCGTGTAAGGAAGACGAAATCGATAGAAATAACAGTATATTTAAAGATCCGGATCCTGCTACAAAAACAGAGTTTGACAAATGGTTATTGACAAACTACACGTATCCCTACAATATAGTATTGAAATACAAAATGCAGGATATCGAAAGCAATATGACTTACGAATTAGCGCCGGCAACGGTTGAGAAAGCAATTGCTTTTGCTAAATTAATCAAACATTTGTGGATAGAAGTGTTTGATGATGTCGCGGGTTCCAATTTTACCAAAACGTATATTCCACGAATAATCCATTTGATTGGTTCGGGGGCTTATAATACGAATAATACCGTACTTTTGGGAACGGCAGAAGGAGGATTGAAGATAACTTTGTACAGGGTTAACGATTTGTACCCCGAAACTGTGACGGCAAGTCTTTTAGTCGATCGTTATCTGAAAACCATGTTTCATGAGTTTGCACATATTCTGCATCAAACAAAAAACTATTCGGAAGGATTTGCCAAAATAAGTAATGCCAATTATGTATCCGACGATTGGTCGAGCAACTCGAATACCGAAGCTATGGCATACGAACTTGGTTTCGTAAGCCGATATTCGCGCAAAGAAGCGAATGAAGATTTTGTGGAAATATTTGCTACATTTGTTGTTCATGGGCAAGAATACTGGAACAATGTTTTGCGTCGAGCCGGATATAAAGGCGCAAACATTATTACTCAGAAATTTGAAATCGTACAAAGTTACCTACAGACAGCGTGGAATATTGATATTTATGAGCTTCGCCGAAATTTTGAGTCTCGGGTTGCTTCTATGCATTTATTAAATTTAAAATCGTTATAAAAATAACAGTATGAATAAAATAATACACATTTTAATTATGGTTTTTGTCCTGCAATCATGTGTGCAGGAAGAAGAAAACCTGTTCGGCGTTTCTGCTTCGGAGCGGATGCAAAAAACAGTAGCCGAATACAAAGAATTGTTGACAAGTCCTCAAAATGGATGGATTGCCGAATATTATCCACAAAAAAATCATTCGGTAGGCGGTTATGTCATGTTCTTGAAATTCAATACAGCCGGAACGGTGACGGCGAATTGCGAAATAGCCACCAATGTGCCTGCAAATACGACAGACTCTTCGCTGTATGACGTGTTTGCCGAACAAGGACCAATACTTTCGTTTTCGACTTACAACAGGGTTATGCACTATTTCAGCGAACCATCGAGCTCGGATGTGGATGGAAGAGCCGGAGATTATGAGTTTGTCTTTATGAAAGTAGTTTCGCCGGACGAAATACATTTGAAAGGGAAAAAACAGGGCAATAAATTAGTGTTGAGGAAAAATCCAGACATAAATCCCGTTGTTCCCAACGTTTATTTTGACGGGGTGAAAAAGATAGCGGATGACGTCGCAAAATTTGGTCTTTTCCGATTATTGGTCGAAAATAAAGTAATTGATTCCTTAGTCGTTTCCGACAGGACAATGTCCGGAAATTCGATAAATGTTACATTTACATACACCGACGAAGGTATTCGATTGTACGAACCGCTTATAATTAACGGAGTAACGATGTTGAATTTCAAATGGATTCCCGAAACAGGAAAATACGAGTGTACCGATTCCGGCGTGAATGCTTATTTTGAAGGTTATTTTTCTTCCGGTTTTCAATTGCAATATGAAGATTTTATTGGAGAATGGGAGATGCAATATAATGGAAGATCTACCTCCTCATTGTCTACAGCAACAGTACAAATTTCGATTAAACAAAAATACCGGAGTTTTCTTTTATCCTGCAAAGAAATATTTTCTTTCCCAGGTATTGTGTTGACTTATAATCCTCAAAAGGGAACAATTTCTCTCATAAGTCAAAGGATTGAATTTATTTCTGGCGGAAGCAATAATATAAGAGTATTCGCTTATGGCAGGAGTTCAGGTTATTATAGCACAAATATCGGGTCCATTGGTTTGGATGGTATTTGGAATAATGATGCAAACGGGAAAAAGCAAATCACGTTTGTTGACAATAAAGTATGGGGGACTTATAAAGTTGACGGGATTCTTCTTCAATTATATACCGACAATATATACCTCAATAATTTCACCGGCAATGCAGGTGGACACAGATTTAATAATATAACTTTAACAAAAAAATAAATGTTAGCAATTATGAAAAAAATAAATATTTCATTAATGTTGTTCCTTGTGCTTCTATCCGGATGCAAATCAAATGAGTATATAGATTTTACGGATACGCAAATACCGGTTAAAAACGCCGAAACGCAATTTTCGGCTATTGGCGGACAAAAAGAGTTTACTCTAAATTTTTCTGATACTTATACTGTAACTTCGGATCAAAGTTGGTGTAAAGCGACTATCAATAACAACACCGTTACAGTGAATGTAGAGCCAAACCGAACTATATCCGGACGAACGGCCTTATTGACGCTAAAATCGGGAAACAAGGTTAACTATATTCCTGTAACACAAACGAAAGCTGTTATTCGATTAGAAAGTTACACGTACGATTTGGGGAAACAAAAAGATACGGTATATGTTAAATACGAATGTGATTTTCCTGTAAATGTTTCGCCTGTTTCTGTCGATTGGGTAAAGAGTTTGGTAAACCACGACAAAAAGGAAATCATGTTTGTGGTTGAAGAAGAGCAAAATTATCCGAGATCAACGATTGTTCAGCTGTATGCCGATGGTGGAAATAACACTGTATTAACAGTTAAAGAAATCCGTATCCGTCAAAACCTTTTGTTGTATAAAGATTTTTTAGGGACATATAACATGTACTACTTCACAGGAATAGTCACTGATACATTGGAGGTGTCCTTAGTAGCCGGAGTTTCAGGAAAATCCTATTTTTTAAAAGGAATATTAACAGATGAAGATGCAGGTAATATAATCGTAGATTATAATGAATTAACCGGATCTTTATTTTTTTGGGGCTGTAAAATCAGAGCTGCCGGAAATGGCGTTACTAAGGATTTTTGGTGGTCTCCAAGCCAAAAAACGGGGGCATCCTATTATCCAATGCCATCTAATGCATACGGTATGAAAAGTCAAGAGCATAATATATCGGGAAAGTTAAAGTTTTCTCTTGGAGACAATACCATTGTCGGATTTATTCTTAGAAAATATACCGGAACTACAATCAGTGAACTTGTAAAAGGAAAAGATGGTCAATCGATGTATCTTTATTTGAATTTTGAGAAAAAATAAATAAATTTGACTATTTAAGGTTTGTTGAGGGGCCGTCTGTACAGACTGCCCCTTTTTCGATGCGTAGAAATAAAACCATTTCAGGGTAGATGCATTTAAATTTGTGTTAACTTCAAAAGAAAATCTTTGTTCAAAACTCAGTTTATTGACGACTTCAACAGGAATGTTGACGACTTCAACGGGAATGTTGACGACTTCAACACGGATGTTGACGACTTCAACACGAATGTTGACGACTTCAATTCGGTTTGTGAAATCACCAATTCGGTTTGTGACGACTTCAATTCAGTTTGTTAAGACAACATTTTGTATTCCGCAGTAATAACGAACATGTGCGTGTAACCGAAATCGTTCGTACAGCGCTCGACTCCGCCTGTCGACCGGTCGCAACATATTTCACAGCGTTTTCGACACACGTACGTCTTGCTTAACCGAATTTCGATACTTCCATAATAAATAGCTACCCATTTTTCTTCATTTTGTTCGTATGTTAAAAAAAAATGTTATATCTTTGCGCCATTATTTGAAACGTTTTTTTGTTTTGTAATTACAGTGTTGTATGTTTTGTTTTAATTCATATTACCAGTTGGAAAAATTTTGAGAATTTTTCCCCCAAAAAAGGGCGTTTGTGAATATTTTTTCGCGATTTCTTATAAGAAACTCATAAAAAACGGAATAACATTATAAATAGATATAATAATGAAAATAGACAAATTAGAATTATTTAAAGTACCGCCGAGGTGGTTGTTTCTAAAAATCACTACCGACGACGGTTTTATCGGTTGGGGAGAACCCGTAGTAGAAGGTCGCGCCGATACGGTCGAAGCGGCTGTAAAAGAATTGTCTCCGTATCTGATTGGACGCGATGCTTCGCAAATCGAAGACATTTGGCAAGTGTTGTATCGCGGAGGCTTCTATCGCGGAGGGCCAATCCTGAGCAGCGCTATTTCGGGAATCGACGAAGCCTTGTGGGACATCAAAGGAAAAGCGACAAATCTGCCCGTTTACAATCTACTGGGCGGCTCGGTTCGCAACAAAATGATGGTTTACCAGTGGATAGGCGGCGACCGTCCTTCGGATGTTGTCGATGCAGCCAAAGAAAAACAGGCGTCCGGACTGAAAGCCGTCAAAATGAACGGCACCGAAGATTTGGAATGGATAGATTCCTTCGGCAAAATCGACGAAGTCATCGAACGCGTAGCGGGTATCCGCCAAGCCTGCGGAAAAAATTTCGGGATAGGAATAGATTTCCATGGACGCGTTCACAAAACTATGGCGAAAGTTCTGATGAAAGAACTCGAAGCCTACCGTCCGATGTTTATCGAAGAGCCTGTGCTTGCCGAAAACGGCGAATATTTCAAGATGCTGTCCGAACTTGTTTCTACGCCTATCGCTACCGGCGAACGCCATTATACCCGCTGGGATTTCAAACACCTGTTCGAACAGGGCGCCGTGGACATCATCCAGCCGGATTTAAGTCACGCCGGAGGAATTTCGGAATGCAAGAAAATTGCAACCATGGCCGAAGCCTACGACATCACAATTGCACCGCATTGTCCGTTAGGACCTATCGCATTTGCAGCCTGCCTGCAACTCGATTTCAACTCCGTCAATGCAGTGATACAGGAGACAAGCGCCGGAATCCACTACAACGTAGGCGCCGATTTGCTGGACTATGTCACGAATCCCGAAGTGTTTGAGTTCAAAGACGGCTATATCGACGTGTTCGACGGTCCCGGTCTGGGCGTCGAAGTGAACGAAGAAAAAGTGCGCGAAATGGCAAAAATCGGACACAGTTGGAAAAACCCTGTTTGGCGCACCGAATCCGGAGTAGTAGCAGAATGGTAATTTGATTTACGATATATAATGAAAGTATTAAGAGCATTCAAAGATAAACTCGCAAAAGGCAAGTCGGTTTATGGTCCTTTCATGAAAACGGTCGATCCGGCGTTTGTAGAATGCGCCGGTCATGCCGGTTTCGATTTCGTAATATTGGACATGGAACATGGGCCGGCAAGTTTCCCCGACCTTCAAAACTTGATTCGTGGAGCCGAAGCCGCCGGAGTTCTTCCCGTTGTCCGCACTTACGATTCGTCCGAAACAGCCATCAGCAAAGCGCTCGACTTAGGCGCCAAAGGCGTACAGATTCCGCAAATCCAATCGGCAGACGAAGCGCGAGAAGTGGTCAAAGCCGCCAAATATTTCCCGAAAGGCGAACGCGGCGTATGCCGTTTTGTGCGGGCGGCAAACTATTCGTCCACCCCGCGTAACGAATATTTTGAACTCGCAAACGAAGCGTTGATCATTCTGCAAGTCGAAGGCAAACAAGTACTGCACAAGTTAGACAGCATCCTGGGCGTCGAAGGACTTGACATTCTTTTCATCGGTCCCTACGACCTTTCGCAGTCGCTGGGCGTTCCGGGTCAAGTCTCGCACCCCTCGGTCATCGACGCGATTACGAACATTACCGAACAAGCTAAAAAAGCGGGAGTTGTTACCGGCGTATTCTGCGACACGTTTGAAGCGGCGGCTTTGTGGCGCGGCGCAGGCATTCAATACCTCTCCTATTCGGTCGACGTCGGCATCTTTACGGAAGCATGCAGTAATATCATAACTAATTTAAAGAAATAAAGAACAACAATTTATGAGTAATTCAAATAAAAAAGCAAATTTGATAACGCCCGGTTACATCGTTACGTTTATATTGGTAGTGTGTTTATTTTTTCTGTGGTCGTGGCCTAATACACTGAACGATTTTTTGATAACCCAGTTTAAGAAATCGCTGGAATTAAGTCTGGCGCAAACCGGTTTTTTGCCGTTTGCACTTAAAACCGGCTATTTTTGCCTTGCTATCCCCGCGGGACTGTATATGCAGAAAAAAGGATACAAAGCCGGCATTTTGTTAGGATTGATTTTGTTTGCTGCGGGCTGTCTGCTGTTTTATCCGGCGGCAAGTACGCAGAGATTCACCCTGTTTCTTTGCGGGATATTCGTGATGGCAGGCGGTTGCGCATTCCTCGAAATCGGCGCCAACAGTTTCGTGGTAAGTCTTGGCGATAAGGAAACCTCCGAGAGACGACTGAATTTAGCACAGTCATTCAACCCTATCGGTAACATTTTGGCTTCGACCGCTGCTACCTTATTCATTTTTTCGGGCAACGAGCCTAATGCAATGGCAATCGAAACGATGAAAATTACCGGAAGTTACGACACGTTCCTGAAAGAAGAGAATTTCCGCGTTTTTCCTGTATACATTATGCTTGCTATTATTGTTATAATTATAGCAATTATGATCAAACGGACAAAATTCCCCGAAGTAGCGACAGAAAAATCGGATGGCAAAAAAGGCAGTTTCAAAGCATTGCTGAAATATCCGCATTGGTGGGGCGCAATCCTTTCGCAGTTCTTTTACCTTGGCGCTCAGTTAGGCACATGGTCGTATCTTGTTCTTTACATAACCCAAAACAGCGAGTTGGGCGAAAAAGTCGCAGGAGGTTTCGTAATAACCAATATGATAATATTCATGATTGGACGCTTTTTCTCGACATGGATAATGAAATTCTTCAAACCCACGCGGCTGATGGGAACTTATGCAATCATCAACCTGTGTTTGATTTCGATTGCAATTCTCGGCTCTCAATGGGGCGAAGCAAAGTTCGGACTTGGCTTAAACAATATCATTTTGCCAGTACCGTTTACTAACCTGTCAGTGCCTGTTGGTATTTACGCTCTGATTTTAACGGCATTTTTCATGTCGTTGATGTATCCGACCAATTTTGCTTCGGGAGTAAAGGGTTTAGGCCCGAATGCAAAACTTGGAGCGTCGATTTTGGTGATGAGTTTGATAGGCGGCGCTCTCGGTTCTTTGGCAATCAGCAGTCTTGCCGGTTCGCAATGGGGACTGATGGCAGGAATAGAAGCGCATCAGATAGCCGGCGGCATGTGTGTCATTATGGTTTCATACGTCGTGATTGCCTGGTACGCGTTTTTCGGCTCGCGTCCAAGAGGCCCGGTATACGAATAATCTTTATTCATCCAATAATTGAAAAAACCCCGAACTGCGTTTTGCTTGTTCGGGGTTCTTTCGATGCGCCGGACAAAGTTGTATGACTAATCGCTAACGGCTACATCTTCTTTATCGTATTCGAGTCTCCAAATTCTGGTATGATTTATCAAAAGCGGGAAAAATTCATAAAACGCATCTCGCAGAACATCATAATTATTCATCAAACATTCAACAGCTTCTTTACCTGTTCGAGGCAATCCCGAATGTCTGTGCATATATTCTAAAGCGTTTTCAAAACTGTCTAATTTTGCATAATTTTTCAGGCGATTCCCGATTATGAATGTATATAACAAGGTTTTTATCCTAAAAGGCAAGTATTTATGCCGGACTAAAGCATCAAGATAAAATTTCATACAAAATGTCATGAGCGGTACTTCGTTGGAAAAATTATGCCATCCGACTGCTAAAAAATGGTCGTAAAACATATCAAGATAAACGCCGGCATATTTTCCAAATTCGGGATGCAGCAATTTTCTAATTTTTGCATTGATAGGATGTCTATCGGTGAAATCGTCGATAGCTCTATGCATTAACACACCTTTCCGGATAATCGGTTGTAATTTTTCGTAATTATGTCCTTTTATTGCATCTCCGATGAAATTGCCTATCATGAGCAACTTGTTATCTCCCGAAAGATATATGTGTGCTAAATAATTCATGTCTTCTACATTATTCTATAGTCTCTATATAGATGCGATATTATCCTAAATCGTTGCATGCGACAAATTGTTGAGATATTACAAATGGTTACGATTACAACTTGTGCGTATTAAAAAGAAGACTGCCTTTTCAGACAGCCTCCCATTAAATAAACCAATATTAACCAAAAAAATCAATCAATAACGGCTTTTGCCATTATTTTTTTATAATCATCCATTGACGCAACTATTAGCTTGTCAAATTCTTTTAAACCTGTCCCTGCCGGTATCAAGTGACCGCAAATAACGCTCTCTTTCAGACCTTCGAGTGCATCGACTTTCCCTCTGATAGCCGCTTCGTTCAACACCTTTGTCGTTTCCTGAAACGAGGCCGCCGACAGAAAACTGTTGATTTGCAAGGCTGCACGGGTGATACCCTGAAGAACCTGATTCGAAGTAGCAGGAATAGTAGCGCGTGCCACAGCGAGTTTCAAGTCTTTACGTTTGAGGGTCGAATTTTCGTCGTTCAAACGGCGGGAAGAGATAATTTGCCCCGGCTTTAGCGTAGCGGAATCGCCGGCATCGACTACAACTTTTTTGTCGTAAATCGAATCGTTTTCTTCCATGAAGACCCATTTGTCCACTAACTGTTCTGGAAGGAATTTAGTATCGCCCGGGTCGATAATTTCGACCTTGCGCATCATCTGGCGTACAATCACCTCAAAGTGTTTATCGTTGATTTTTACGCCTTGCAGACGATATACTTCCTGTATTTCGTTTACAATATATTCCTGTACCTTCGTAGGACCTTGAATCTGTAAGATATCCAAAGGTGTAATAGCTCCGTCGGAAAGAGGAATGCCGGCGCGAACATAATCGCCCTCCTGCACAAGTATTTGTCGCGACAAAGGCACAAGATACGTTCTTTCGTCTCCCATCTTTGAAGTTACGGTAATTTCTCTGTTACCGCGTTTCACACGTCCCAACTTAACTTCGCCGTCGATTTCGGAGACAACAGCCGGATTCGATGGGTTACGCGCCTCGAACAATTCGGTAACGCGAGGCAGACCTCCGGTGATATCGCCGGCTTTGCCCACAGCGCGAGGAATTTTCACTAATATTTGTCCTGTTTTCACCCATTCGCCTTCGTCGGTAACGACCAAGTGAGCGCCAACGGGCAAGTTATATTGTTTCAATTCAATGTCATTGTTATCCAAAATACTTATCGTCGGGTTTTTCGTTTTATCACGCGATTCGATGATCACTTTTTCGCGATAGCCCGTAGTTTCGTCGGTTTCTTCACGATAAGTGATGTTCTCAATAAGATTCCCGAACTGTATATTTCCCGAAAAGTCTGTAATAATCAAAGCATTATACGGGTCCCATTCGCAAATTAAATCGCCTTTTTTAATTGAATCGCCGTTCTTGAAAAAGAGATTTGTACCGTAAGGCAAACTATGCGAATACAAGGAGATACCAGTATTATGGTCAATGATATGCAACTCGGCCAAACGTCCGATAACCACGTCAACTTCGCGTTCGTCGTCATCTTTTCTAACGACTGTACGAAGTTCGTCAATTTGCAAACGACCGTCGTAACGTGCGATGACCTTATTATCCGAAGCGATGTTCGAAGCAGTACCTCCCACGTGGAAAGTACGCAATGTCAACTGGGTACCGGGTTCTCCAATTGATTGGGCAGCGATAACTCCCACCGCCTCGCCTTTCTGAACCATTGTTCCGGTAGCCATGCTTCGTCCGTAGCATTTGGAGCAAACACCCTTTTTCGATTCGCAGGTAAGTACCGAACGAATTTCGACTTGTTCGATAGGCGAATTTTGCAGAACAGTTGCAATAGTTTCGTTAATTTCGTCTCCGGCAGCTACAATCAATTCGCCGGTATTCGGATGATATATGTCGTTCACCGATGTACGTCCTAAAATACGGTCGTATAGCGATTGAACTTCTTCTTCGTTATTTTTCATTGCCACAGCAACTAAACCTCTCAATGTTCCGCAATCTTCTTCGGTGATAATCACATCGTGCGATACGTCCACAAGACGACGCGTCAAATATCCGGCATCGGCGGTTTTCAAAGCGGTATCGGCAAGACCTTTACGCGCTCCATGTGTGGAAATAAAGTACTCCAACACCGACAAGCCTTCTTTAAAATTCGACAAGATAGGGTTTTCGATGATTTGCGCTTCCGAAGATCCCGATTTTTGGGGTTTTGCCATAAGACCACGCATACCCGACAGCTGGCGAATCTGTTCTTTCGAACCGCGGG
>JAITKY010000207.1 GCA_031278135.1 Prevotellaceae bacterium
AGTTCGAAAGAAGTTACAGACAAATATATCGAATATGCCGAACTGCTTAAAACACTTGTTCCAAGAGGATTCTGCGCAGCCGTTTATACCCAGACTACCGACGTGGAAGGCGAAGTGAACGGCTTGATGACATACGACCGAAAAGTCATCAAATTAGAAGAAGACAGATTGAAAAAGGTTAACGACGAACTATGTAACTCGCTGAGTAAATAAGATGCCGGAAATCGAATATTTTGGTGTTACGGAAGAAGATTTGCACAAAGTTGTATCGGAAGCGTTATCCGGAGGTGGATCGTACACCGATTTGTATTTCGAGAACACGTTGATAAACAATTTGTCATTACGCGACGGAGCAGTCAACAGCGCTTCGTCGGATGTGGATTTCGGAATGGGAGTGCGTGTCCTCTCCAGCGACAGGACAGGATACGCATACACCGAAAATATTACGCTTGCGGATATGCTGAAAGTCGCCAAGACAGCGGCAAACATAGCAAACAGCAATGTTACCGCTGTCCCGGCGATAAACATAAGCAAACGAACGTTTGCGAACTACTATCCCGTCGAAAAATTGTGGGAAGATGTTACAGTTAAAGAAAAATCGCCTTATTTGCAAAAACTTAATGACCGGATTTTTGAGTTGGATTCAAACGTCTGCAAAGTGAACGTCAGTTTAACGGATATTTCGTCGTACATACTGTTTTTCAACTCAGAAGGGTTGCTGTGTTCCGATTACAGACCGATGATTTCGTTGAACGCAGTTTGCATCATGGAGAAAAATGGACGTATCGAAAACGGTTATGCAGCACGTTCGTTCAGAAAAGGGTTTGAGTTTTTGACCGGCGATGTTGTCGAAACGATTGCTAACGACGTTGTACGGCTGACATCACGGATGTTCGACACTGTCATTCCCAAAGGCGGTGAAATGCCGGTGGTTATGGCTGCCGGAAGTTCGGGTATCCTTTTGCACGAGGCTATCGGTCACGCTTTTGAAGCCGATTTCAATAGGAAAAAAATATCGATTTTCTCCGACAAATACGGAAAACAAGTATGCGACAAAAACATTAACATCGTGGACGACGGCACATTACCTGCCAACAGGGGAACGATCAATTTCGACGACGAAGGAGTCGAAAGTCAAAAAACGTATTTGGTTTGCGAAGGCGTGCTTTCGTCGTATATCCACGACCGTATAAGCGCTGATTATTACAATGTTGTTCCGACGGGTAACGGACGGCGCGAATCGTTCCGCTACGCTCCCGCCCCGCGCATGAGAACGACTTATATGGAAAATGGCAATATCGATGAAAACGATATAATTGCAAGTGTCAAGAAAGGTATTTACGTCACAAATTTCAGTAACGGCGAAGTGCAGATTGGTGCTGGCGATTTTACTTTTTTTGTCAAATCGGGTTATCTGATCGAAAACGGTAAACTGACGCAGCCTGTCAAAGATATCAATATTATCGGAAACGGACCTAAGGCTTTGGCAGACATCGCAATGGTCGGCAACAATCTGAAAATCGACCACAGCACATGGACGTGCGGAAAAGATGGTCAGGGAGTTCCTGTGTCGCAGGGATTACCTTCGGTGCTGGTGAAAAAACTTATTGTCGGAGGAACGAGTTAAGAAATGAGACATTCAATTGTTTTTGTCAAAATTTTTATAAAAGTTTTTCTGTGTATTTTGAATGTATGATTAAAAGTTAAAAAAAAGTATAAAAGTATGAAAGTAAAATTATTTTTTATCGCAGTTATCTGCGCGTTGTTTGTTAGTCCATTGAGGGCGCAAAACGAAAAACAGGAACCTAAAAAAATGGAATATGAGTTTACGGATGTAAAAATCTTGCCTCATACATCCGTTAAGAATCAGGCAAGTTCGGGTACTTGCTGGAGTTTTTCCGGAGCAGGATTGTTCGAATCGGAAATCATGCGAATCAAAGGCGATTCGATAAATCTGTCGGCTATGTGGATTGTTCGCAATATCTACAAAGAGAAGGTCGAAAAGTATGTAAGGATGCATGGCGAAATCAATCTTTCGGCGGGAGGTTCTTTTGCCGACGTGCGGCATGCAAGCGCCAAATACGGAATTATCCCCGACGACGCTTATCCCGGACTGAATTACGGTTCATCAAGTCACAATCATGGCGAATTGGATAAGATACTGAACGAAATAGGAAAAGCGCTTGTCGGTCAGGGAAAGTTGAGTACTGCCTGGCCTGCGGTTGTCGATGGCGTGTTAGACGCCTATTTCGGCAAGATACCCGCAAAGTTCAGTTACAAAGGCGTAGAATATACTCCCGAATCGTTTCTAAAATATTCGAAACTGAATCTTGACGATTATGTGTCGATTACTTCGTACACACATCATCCGTTCTATACTTCGTTCATTCTCGAAATTCCCGATAACTGGATTTTCGAATCATCGTATAATGTGCCGATGAACGAAATGATGGAAATCATCGACAACTCTTTAAAGTTAGGTTACACAGTCGCTTGGGGATCGGATGTCAGCGAACGCAGTTTTTCGAGAGACATAGCAACGATTCCCGAAGAAAAGAAAACCGAAGAAGTCGGAACCGATCAGGCTAAATGGACTAATACCGAAGCAAAAGAAGTCGTTATCCCTCTTCCCGACGAAAAACTCATCGATCAGGAAATGCGTCAAAAAGCCTTCGACAATTACGAAACAACCGACGATCACGGTTTGCTGATAATAGGAACGGCTAAAGACCAAACCGGTAAGCCTTTCTACAAAGTCAAAAACTCTTGGGGAACAGGTGGAAAATACAAGGGATATCTCTATGCATCAAATGCGTTCGTGCAGTATAAAACGATGAATATCATGGTACATAAAGACGTTATTCCAAATCATATTAAAAAGAAACTCGGTGTGAATTGAGTGGATTTACGATTATGAAAATTGTAAATATATCCTTAACACTGTTACTGTTATTTGCAAACACCGTATATGCCGGCAAATTAAATATCGAAATCAAAAAGCGCTATTTAAATTTGCCGGTTTCGCAAAAAGCCGAACGAAAACAAATGTCGTTTAATATCGACGGGCAACATGAACGGACATTTGTCATTCGTCTGTCGCCCGAACCGGAATACTGGGTGTTCTGCGACATGAGCGCTTACGCTGGTAAAACCCTAAATATCAGTTTCGACGGGAATCCCGAAGGACTGAAAAAAATCTATCAGGACGACAATATCGCCGGCGCCGACAGCCTCTACAAAGAATCGAATCGTCCGCAATTGCACTTTTCGTCACGGCGAGGATGGAACAACGACCCGAATATCCATTCGAAATGTCAAAGTCAAAACGAAAGTCTCTGATCAATTATAATTCTGGGGCAAAGGCGCTGAACGATTTGCAAGGATTCGTTCGGTTATTGATACTACTCTCAAAAAATGAGCAAGATGGTTCTGCAATGCAAATTGTTAAGGATATTGCAGCACAAAGCAATCGCTCAACACGGAGCACCGGAGATTTTCAATATCGCGATCAGGGCAATTAGTTTACGAATGAACTTTTCATAAGCTGACAATAAACCCAAAATGTCCATTAGCGTTAATTCATGCAAAAATTACCGTTTTTCATCGAATTAATGCGCTATAATTCTATGATTATTAGCATATTGCAAGTCAAATTTTCTAATGGCGTCAATTAGAATAAATATTCATTATCAGCAAGTTATATTCTAATGGACATTTTGGGATAAAATAAAAATCAGTATGGATGGACGTGGCCGAGCCACCGACAACATTTATATAGAGCTATTTTGGCGTAGTGTAAAACAGGGAATAATCTATCTTAATGCCTGCGAAACGGGAAGTGAACTTTACAGAGGATTGAAGATTTATTTTGAGTTTTATAACAAAAAACGCCCACACCAGAGTCTCGATTATGTCTGTCCTTTAAATGTTTATAAAGAAAATTTAAAAAAGTTTAAAGTTTATTATGCTAAAAAAACACTATCTTTGCGGTTGGAAAAAAGAAAAAACTTTTCAGGGAGAGATGGTTTTTTTGTACATTTGTGCTATTAAATTTTGACAATATGTTTATGAAGAAAGTAGTATTACTGTTGTATTTAAG
>JAITKY010000126.1 GCA_031278135.1 Prevotellaceae bacterium
TCTCGTACCACTTTTTCTTTAAAACAAATACTGTACCGAATATAGCGTTTGCCTCTTTTTGTCTCTTTTTTTGCCATTTTGTCTTGCTTTTGAGTGTAAACCTATTTCAGGACATGACAGTTTATACTATTGTACTTTTCGTTTTGAGCCCCATATTTATTTATTATTTTGTTATTAAAGCTTCTAATTGTTGAAAAACCAATTCAGTCCATATCGAAACATTCTTTTATTTCGAGGATAGTGTAAAGCCGAAAAATAATTTCTGTCGCCCACAATTCCCGCGCCTGCATTGGTTAATTTCACGTAGATATTGGCACGTTTCCATTTGAAAGATGCAAATATGTCTATCCATGGATAATTCCCGATTTTCTTTTCCGATTGAGTATGAAACATTCCGACAGCGGGATTGTATGCATAATCGTAAAAACGTGTATTGTAATGGACATCAAAACCTATCCTTGAATTTAACACGTTTTTTACCAACTGCGCTTCTATATAAAACATTACGTTTCCGCTAAGCGCCGGAAGCGGAAGTACATTAGCGTTAGATGTGTTTTGTGCAACCAGACGTGTGTCGAGACGGAATAGCCACCATCTCAATCTGCTATTCAGATACAGCGATGTGATGTTCAATATTTCGGAAGTTTGTTGCGGCAAAGCGTTATCGTCGAAATACACATAGTTCGAAATAACGCTGTTTTTAAAACCTGCTTCCAGATTCCAGTCCGGAATATTTACAGCGGCTTCGATACGTGTTTCGGTAGTCTTGTTAAAATTATTATTCCACTGGAAATGATTTGAATAATATTTCTTGAAAAAATATGGCTGTTCCCTGTTATCCAGCAGAAAACGACCGGTAAAATGAATCCCTCCATTCAGCGGATATAGTGATAATCGCGCATTTGCGTCGAAATTCAAATCATTAATCCTGTATCCTAAAAAATGGTATTTAAAAAATGCTTCCCACGAAAAATATTTGCTGAACATTCCTTCGGCATTTCCGTAAACATATCCTGTTGAGAGTTTTTCGTCTTTTACAGTATAGATATATGATTCGGGTGTGAAACCGTAATATCTGTCGAACTGATAGCCAATTCCGCCGTCGATCTTCGAAATTATAGCCATCGAAGAATATGGTTGTAGCCTTATGAACAGCCTGTTATCCAGTTTGGATGCGAATGTCGAATCGTAACTTCCGCTGGCGGACAAATAGCTTTTATCGTAATAGCGGATATAATTGCGTTCTATGTTCATTAAATCCACGTATGCGGTATCGGAAATTCCATCGGTGTAAACTCTTCTGTTTCTTGAATATTCGAATGTATGTCCGAAATATACCATTGTTCCTTCGGTTGCTGCTGTCAGCGAATCGCGCTTGAACAGATTTAACGAAATTCCATACGAATGAGTAAGAAAATAAGTGTTTGACGAAAGAATATTCAGCGCCGATTTCAGTTTCACATCGATAGCGTCGGAATTGATAACTGTGTCTTCCACAAAGAAATCATTAATAATACCTCCGTTTTCTTTATTGTTTATACCATTATATATATATCCGGCATGTGCAACGTATCTGTTGCCGACATACGAAACAAACATATTGAATGTCTTATCTCTGGTTCTCTGATTCTGATATGTTCCCTTCGTTCCCATTTTATGATAATACAGACCGAAATTTAACGACGGATTGACGTTGCGTGTAAACAGGAATTTGGTATTGTCTTCGTAGAAACGTTTTGCGCCTGAAGTGTAGTAAGACAAACTCGTAAAAGGACCTTTGGCGTTGTAAAACCGGATATTGTCGGGAGTGAAACCGTACAGGCGATACGGTTCCATGAAAGGAAAAATGTCCGGTTGTTTTCGTTTGAAGAAATCGTGCACCAACGAAGCGCTTCCCGTCGATCCAAGGTATGAAACGCCAACATCTGCCTTGTAAAAAGGCAGTTCTGTCATATTTTCGTCTTGAAGAGTGTCCACCGAAACTATGTCAGGCGTGTTGAGATACCTGTTCAATGTCCACGCTATGATCCGATTATAGCGCAAAGTATCTTTGAAAAAGTATGTAACTAAAGTGTCGGGTTTTGTTTTTTCTTTCTTGGTCTTACCTTTCCGGATTATCAAACTGTCCTCAGGCAGTTCATCGTCAGCATCTAAATAATCCGTCATCAGTGTATCCGGATAATCCGTATCATTGGCGACAGAGTCCATCAACAATACATCATTTATTATGGTATCCGTGCTTACAGTGTCGCTTTGCAAAGAAAAAAACTCCTTCGCATACGCAGTGTCCGTCGACAATACATCATTTATTATAGTATCCGTGCGTACGGTGTCGCTTTGCAAAGAAAAAAACTCCTTCGCATACGTCGTTCTCGGGGCGACAAATAGACTGCTTACTATCAACAAAAGCAGATATACATCTATTTTATAAGTATATAACAATATTTATACATTAAAATATTTTGCAAAAGTACATGAAAATTTTGGATTTCCAAAAGCGTGAGATAAAAATCAAGACCACATTGTCACGCTTGTCGCCGTACTCTCACGTACAATTATTATCTTTGCTTTAATTAATTATTTATTAATAATTTAAAACACACA
>JAITKY010000142.1 GCA_031278135.1 Prevotellaceae bacterium
ATAATGACGAAAATCTTCTTGATTTTCTTGAAAATCTGTAAAATATTATGCGCAGTGTTTTGTCATTATATGATTGATTAGTAATTATATAAAATAAACACTGCGCATAAATATACACTATACATAAGGTGGATTATGTAACACTTCACATAAGCCGCCTTGCGGTTGCCCTTTACCGCGGCTTGCACGGGGGTTATCAAAGCGACGCCTTGTGACAGATAATCCATTTTTTTTACAGAGATTAAACCATTTGCCATCAAACGTATCTTAATACACAGAAAAAGGATATAAGGATAGCATAAATGGTAAATAAATAAATTTAGTTTTAATAAAGTTAGTTTTCATAGTTTAGTTCGATTGTTTAAGAAAGAGATTGGCGCACAATGCCAATCTCTTTTTGGTTTATATTCGGGATTACAAAATAACAATTATATACCTTAATGATTGATTCCCTTTTTATTGAATATGATATATCCGAAATTGACAAGAAAATACGGATTAGTGTTATTTCGTTCGTAATAGTTGACCGACACGCTTAATGGTCCTATCGGCGACTGCCATACTGCCGCCACAGAGCCCATTGTCAGATATTTTGGCATTTTTGTATAACTCATGTCGGGCAACAGTTGCTGATATGATTGAAAAACATATCCGTCGGCTTGTAAGGAGATTGATTTTCCGAACTTTATAATCGGTTTTATACCTAACGCGAGATAAGTATTTGCTCTGTAGTTTTCCATTAATAACGTCTTACTGTGCGGTGTAGGCTGAAACGCCGGCAACATGTCGATTGTCGGATAATAGTCAAAAAAAGTGAGTTTGTTAGAAATCATCAATTCGACGTATGAACCTATTGACAGATATTTGTTTATATTGAAATAGAAATCGCTCACAAGACTGCATGATGCCCATTTGTGCGACTGTTTTTGTGGAATAAGTCTCGATGCTTCTTTGTAGTTTTCTTTTCCCCAAACTCCGTTCACCGATATTTTAAGATAGTGCCCGGCTGTGGGATACTGTTTATAATTGTATGTATTTTTGTCGATTACCATGTGTATGGACAGATACGGAAAATTAGATTTATTCAGAGTATCCGTCGATTTGAAAAAAGTGCTTTTGTAATAATGAACGTTTTGAAATCCGGAAGTAAATCCGATTTTCAATTTTGAGTTTTTGGTCAAACCTCTGCCTGCGTTTACCGTGAAAAGCCTGTCGTATTCTTTCAAAAACACAGGACGGATATTGTCGTAAAAAATATCCTGACTTCCCTTGTAAAAATCGTATGCCGAGACAGTTAAATACGCTTCAGTAAACAGTGGCACCGACATCGGATAATCTCGTCTTGCGCCTATCTGAAAAGAAGAATACTGTTTGCCAAAAGTTAAATTTGTTCTGAAACGTGTCAGATTTTTTTTCCACTGCATTACTTCTATACCCGTGTAAATCATGCTTCCCGACGACGAAGAAATATTTCCTCCCAAAGAAATTTTAAACCTTGGCGAAGGAGTAATTCTGAAAACAGGCACATAAGCCTGTCTATCAAAATCATATTCGGCAATAGGGTAAAAAGAATTAACGAGTTTGAATGCGATGACACTGTAGAATCGCGATTCCAACTGTTCCTGTGTATATAAATCGTTTTTATTTTTGGTCATAAGACGTTTGATGGAGATATTTTGCACATCGGAAGCGCCTGTTACTATCGCTCCGGCATATTTCAAAGGCAAACATTTTGACTTGAACTGTTTGCGTTTGGCGGATAACTCGTCAACCGATCTTTTGACAGGGATTTTTTTACGGATTTTGTCGATTTTGTTTAGCGTCATCCTGTATCCCGAATCGACTAACTCGGTGATTTTCCCAAAATCAAGAATCCCGACTGTTGGGAAATTTTTTTCTATCAGAATCCCGATAGAATCGGGCATCGTGTAGTTTGTTCCGGTAACCAGCAGATTTGCAATCTGGGACATAACATCCGATTCGTCGGGCGGTTCGGGGTTCGACGTGCATATACTGCCGATAATGACGTCGGGATGAAAATCGTTATACATCACATCCCATGGAAAATTGTTATAAACACCTCCGTCGAAAAGTAAAGTCGAATCTATCAAAACAGGCTTGAAAACAAAAGGATACGACATCGATGCCCTTATCGCTGTTCCGAGATTGCCTTTTCGCATTATATAAGGTTTGTGGGTATTGATATCGGAGGCAACACATCGGAACGGCACCATTAAACTGTCGAAATTATTTCTACATGCAGCAGTCGCCGGCGAGGTTAAATTAACAAATTCCAAATCCATACGATACGGCGGAATCAGGTTTGTCGGCAAAATCGGTTTGATTTCTTTCTTCTTGATATCGAAATTCAGATACAGCGCTTCCGGCGTTTCGTCAAGTTCCTGCGAATAAAAGCGATACTTTAGAGGGATAATGCCATTCAAAAGAGCATCGAAATTTTGCAGCGAAAAATAATCGATCATTTCATCGGGAGTGTAACCCATTGAGTACAGCCCTGCTACAATAGCGCCCATAGATGTTCCTGCAACATAATCTACAGGTATATGATTTTCTTCCAGGGCTTTCAATACCCCGATGTGAAAAAGCCCTTTCGCACCTCCACCGCTCATCACAAGACCTACTCTTATAGAATCATTTGCCAACAATCGATTCCCCGAAAGGTTAAAAATTAACAATATAACAAAAAATAATATTTTAAAATATTTCATAATATTCTATTTATCAGTAAACAAACAGACTAATGCCCATCAATGCCATGCCCGCCACCAACCCGATTATCGACACATGATGTTCACCATATTTTTGAGCGCTGGGCAACAGTTCGTCTAAAGAGATGAAAACCATGATTCCCGACACTGCTGCCAATACTGTCCCGTTTATCGCCGGCGACCAGAAGGGCATTATAAACAGGTACGCAATCACCGCTCCCAATGGCTCCGACAAACCCGATGCAAACGACAGCCAAAACGCTTTCCGACGGCTGCCCGTAGCGTGATAGATCGGAACCGCAACGGCAATACCTTCCGGAATATTGTGAATGGCAATGGCAATGGTGATAGGGATAGCAATGTCGAGGCTGCCAAGCGCCGAGGTGAAAGTGGCTATGCCCTCCGGAAAATTGTGAATGGCAATAGACATGGCAACGACAATTCCCGTTCGTCCGAGACTGATTTTCCTGTTCATTTCCTCAATGCCGAGCAGTTCGTGAGGGTTGTTTGCCTTAGGTACGATAAGGTCGATTGCCGCAATCAATGCCATGCCTCCGAAAAACGCAAACAGCAGATACAGTTCACCGTACTTGTCGCCGAATGTGGCAATTAAAGCGTGTTTTGCTTCCGGCATCATTTCCATGAAAGAGATGTAAATCATCACGCCGGCGGAAAAACCAAGCGAGGCGCACAAAAATTTTGTGTTTGTTTTTTTTGCAAGTAACGAAATGAAACTGCCGATACCGGTCGAAAGTCCGGCAAACGCAGTCATAATGAACGCTATCCAAATATTATCCAAATCCATACGTTCTTAAATGTTAACCGTCCTGACGGCTATTGATTTTGCACGTAAAAAGTTTTTTAAATCGGGGATATCCATTATTCCGAAGTGAAAAATTCCAGCAGCAAGTCCTGCGCTGGCTTTTGTGTTGTGAAAGATGTCGAAAAAATCTTCGGCTTTGCCCGCTCCGCCCGAAGCGATGACGGGAATATTCAACACCGCGCTCACATCACCCGTTATGTCGATTGCAAAACCGTTACGGACGCCATCGTTATTCATCGAAGTCAGGAGGATTTCGCCGGCGCCAAGTTTTTCGGCTGTTATCGCCCATTCCAGAGTGTTGATGCTTGTGGGAATGCGTCCGCCATTGACAAAGACTTGCCAAACGCCATCGACATATTTCGTGTCAATAGCGACAACTGTGCATTGTTTGCCGAAGTCAGCCGCTATCTCCGAAATAAGTCCGGGATTTTTCACCGCCGCCGAATTGACGCTGACTTTGTCGGCGCCCGCACGGATAACGGTTTCCGCATCTTTCAGTGAATTGATTCCGCCGCCGACGGTAAAAGGGATATTAATCTCTTCGGCAATACGTTCGACTAAACGGACAAATGTTTTTCGTCCTTCGATTGTTGCCGTGATATCGAGGAAAACCAGTTCGTCGGCTCCTTGTTCCACATACTTTTTTGCAAGTTCGACAGGGTCGCCGGCGTCTTTCAGGTCGATAAAGTTTGTTCCTTTGACGGTTCTGCCGTCTTTCACGTCCAGACAGGGTATGATTCTTTTTTTCAGCATAATACTATGTCATTTTATATTGATAACAATATCTTCATAATTCGGGTCGATTTCGATTTTGTCGCCGGGTCTGATTTTCGCTCTTCGCCGAAATTCCTGTTTACCATTTAGATACACTGCGCCATCGTCCACCAACATCTTGGCTTCGCCGCCGCTGGACGTCAGTTTGACCGCTTTCAACAGTTGCGTCAATGCAATGTAGTCGCCTTTGATAATAGTAAAATCAAGTTTCATAAAAATAAATTATCTATAACTATCATTTTATTCACGGCGCAAAGATATATATTTTTTGGTATTTCATGTTATTTTGTGAAAAAGTATTACCTTTGTCTCCAAATTATATTAAAAAAATTACTTTGTATGAAAGGAATAGTACTCGCCGGTGGTTCTGGCACACGGCTTTATCCGATAACGAAGGGAGTGTCGAAACAGATATTGCCGATATACGATAAACCCATGATTTACTATCCGATATCTGTATTGATGTTGGCGGGAATCAGGGAGATACAGATAATTTCGACGCCTCACGATTTACCGATGTTCAAACGTCTACTGGGCGACGGAAACGATTATGGATTACGTTTCGAATACGCCGAACAGCCTTCGCCCGATGGTCTGGCTCAGGCGTTTATCATCGGAGAAAAGTTTGTTGGCGCCGATTCCGCCTGTCTGGTTTTGGGCGACAATATCTTCTACGGGCAAAGTTTTTCGAAGATGTTAAAAGAGGCTGTCGATACGGCTGAAATACAAGGTAAAGCAACTGTATTCGGATATTATGTGAACGACCCTTTGCGTTATGGAGTGGTGGAGTTCGACAAAGACGGTATTGTGCAGAGTATCGAGGAAAAACCGCAGAATCCGAAATCAAATTACGCTGTGGTAGGGCTTTATTTTTATCCCAACAAAGTGATCGAAGTGGCGAAATCTATTAAACCGTCGGCACGTGGCGAGTTGGAGATAACCACTGTCAATCAGGAATTTTTGAAAGAAAAAAATCTGAAAGTCTCGCTTCTGGGACGCGGATTTGCATGGCTCGACACCGGTACTCACGAATCGCTGTACGAAGCCGGTACTTTCGTCGAAGTAATCGAAAAACGGCAAGGATTGAAAATCGCGTGTCTTGAGGAAATCGCATACAATCAGGGATGGATTACAGACAACCAGTTAACAAAACTCGCCGAGCCTATGAAGAAAAATCCTTATGGGCAATATTTGTTAAATCTTGTTAAAGGAAAAATAAATAACTTATAATGTACCTTTGTCGTATGAAAAAAAATAGATAGCGCTGTTAATGTTTTTTTATTGAATTGAAAAAAAAGATTTATCTTTGCACAAAAAATATTAAAAATATGAACTTATTTGAATATATCAGTTTAGGAATAACAGTCATCGGAACGGTGGCGGGTGGTATATGGTGGTTGAGCAAAATAATAAATAGTTTGGTCAAATCAATCGTCGAAGTGAATACTAAAGTCGACAAGTTGGATGCTAAAGTCGACAAGTTGGATACTAAAATCGAGAATGTTAGTATAGAACTTAAAACGGATATCGAGAATGTTCATAAAGAACTTAAAACGGATATCGAGAATGTTCGTATAGAACTTAAAACGGATATCGAGAATGTTCGTAAAGAACTTGAAACGGATATCGAGAATGTTCGTATAGAACTTAAAACGGATATCGAGAATGTTCGTAAAGAACTTAAAACGGATATCGAGAATGTTCGTATAGAACTTAAAACGGATATCGAGAATGTTCGTATAGAACTTAAAACGGATATCGAGAATGTTCGTAAAGAACTTAAAACGGATATCGAG
>JAITKY010000270.1 GCA_031278135.1 Prevotellaceae bacterium
GTTGATAATAAAGGGTTTTCAGGCAGGTGTCTGCGTGTTGCGCCGGTGGTGGCTGCAAGTTGCTTAGCTTTCTTTAATGCACTGCAACTATAATAAATTAGAATCGGGTAGGCACAAAGACGCCCTTATTTTTGAATGGATACGCCCGTAACCAATTGAAAATTGTGTGTTCCAGCCTGCAATTCGGCGGGTTTCTTTCCTGAAAGATACAGCGTTGCCGTTGTATTTTCCGGTACGACAAAACGATAATGTATTTCGTTGCCTTGAATTTCCCAACTGCTTTCAATTCTGCCGGATGGCGAATCGTAGTATCCTCTTGCAAATGTCATTTGCCCCGATTCGTCAACTTCGGGTTTTAATACAAAATGCTGAAACCCTGCTGATTTTTCATCTCGGTTTATCCCAAGTGAATTTTCGAACATCCATGCGCCGACAGCCCCAAAGGAATAGTGATTGAAAGAGTTCATCCCGTTGTTTCCGCCAAAGCCGTTTTCGTGAGTGTAGGAATTAAGCCGCTCCCAAATGGTGGTAGCGCCCTGCTCCACCGGATAAAGCCATGAAGGATAGGACGTCTGCTGCAAAATCCGATATGCCAAATCGTTGCGCCCAATATCGGAAAGGGCTTTGTTAATCCACGCCGTACCGATAAAACCTGTCAGCAAAGAATACGGCGACGCCGCTTTTCCATCGTCCATTTTATTTTCGCGCTCAATATTTGCGATAAAATTCGCTGTAAACTTCGTCTTAATTTCCTCATCAACAATGTCAAATGCCAGCGGCAATGCGTATGAAGTTTGCGTATCTATCCATTTGCCTTTGGGCATGTTCTTTTTGTTTTGCATAAAGCCCGAACAAATGGTTTTTCCTGTTTCTCCGTCAATATAAGTCGCGTTGAAAAATGCTTTTCGCTGATTATAAATCTCCGTAAAAAACCGCTCATCAGCGACTTTATCTAAAACATCAGCAACATTCCGCATGATTTCCAAATCGAAAAGGAAATAGCTTTCCCAAAGCAGCGAATTGTCGTTTTTTTCCTGTTCAAGTCCGAGCCAGTCACCGAGATTATCCCAACTGTCCGGATTTTCCTGCACCAGAATATGCGTTTGGGGGTCAATATATTTCTCCCAAATAAAATCAATGTAGTGCTTCATCGCATCATAATGTTCGGTCAAAAGCGTTGTGTCGCCGTATTGCCGGTACGTTTCCCACGCAACGGTAATGCCCGCGCTGCCCCAGAGAATACTGCCGAACCCGCCGCCCATGGGGGCAACGTCCGTAAAACGACCATCTTCGCGCTGCACATCTCGCATTGCCAGCAAGTGACGGCGAAGAAATTGCCGTACATCTGCCAAATAAGTGGCGGTTCGCGAAAAAACGGAAATATCGCCGCTCCAACCCATGCGCTCGTTGCGTTGTGGACAGTCGGTCGGAATGGACAGAAAGTTGCCGAGCATACTCCATCGAATATTTTCCCAAAGCCGGTTGACCTTCGGATTGGAAGTTTCGTAATGCGCTGTAAATTTATCTATTGAACTTAAAACAATTCCCTGTACATTTTCGATTGGTAACGGACGGTCAATTCCTGTAATTTCCACAAAACGATAGCCGTGAAAAGTAAAATGCGGCTGGTATGTTTCATTGCCTGCGCCGCTGCAAATGTAAATATCCTGCGCCATTGCCCCACGAATATTTTCGAGCATCAACTCACCGGTATTGTTTTTGTATTCGGGCAAATTGGGATATTTTATTTCGGCATAGCGCAACACGATCTTTTGCCCTGCCTGTGTGTTTGGCAAATAAATTTTCGGAACTCCAACCATATTTTGCCCCATATCATAAACAAAAACACGCGGGTGCGCCTGCTCAACGGAAATTGCCGTCAACGTATCAAACGGTTTCACCGTTTGTCCAAATTGCTCAACAAGCTGAAAGCCGGAATAATCATTTACATAAGGGCGATTGGGTTGTCCTTCCGTCGAAATATGATTTTCTAATGAAACCTCGACGGCGGGCTTCCATTTCTGAGACGTGGCGTGCTGCGTATCCATACGTGCATCATACACTTCACCTTGTAGCAGGCTACCGTAAATGACAGGACTTTCGTTGGTATATTCCCAGGTTGCGGGATTTGTAACGATAATATCTTCCCTGCCGTTTGCATAAGCAATCACCAGTTTCGCCAGTAGCGAATTGCGGTCGCCATAAAAATTCCAAAGTTCGCCGGCATAAGTTGCATTTCCACTCCACCATCCCTCGCCAAGCTGAACCTGCAAGTCGTTTTTTCCCTCTTTCAGAAAACTGGTAACATCATAGACTTGATAAAGCAACGTTTTATTGTACTGCGTATGTCCGGGGTTAAAATAATCATTTCCAATGCGATTTTCGTTCAGATACGGCTCATAAATTCCACGGGCGGTAATATACAATTTTGCTTTTGCAATGTTTTGTTTTACTTTGAAACCGGTGCGCAAAAGCGGCATTGAATTTTGGGAAGGATTGAAAACAGGCTGTTTCAAGGGGAACGTAATTTTTCTGAGAACATTGGAAGGCGACCGGAAATTTCTGACTTCCACATTTGATATTTCTGCCGGAAACCCGACGTCGCCTAAAACAGGAAAGGCAATTTTGTCTGTCCTGCCCAAGGGGTTAAGCGTTAAATCCGCCACAAGATTATCCCTGCCTGTCGCATCTATATGGATTTTTGCATTTCCTGAAACGACCTCAATATAAAAAGTATGCGTTTGGTAGATATTGTTTCGGTTAATAATGTTTTGAGATATTTCAAAAGTCTTCAGCGGAATGTCCTTTTTATCGCCGGGCGAATAACCGACACGATAAATATTCAACATGGCGACGCCATTGCGGGTTTGATCCACAATGCCTTGAATATCCAACTCAACCAAAATATACGAACTGTCTTTTTTATTTTCAATGCGCTCAATATTTTTGTATTTATCCATCAACCTCATATCGTTAGCACCAAAAACAAAACCCGCTTTTACCTGTTTTGACGACTCTTTGAATTGCAAATCATACTGAATTTTGAAAACCGACAGATATTGCGAATATAGCGGCAAATCTTCATCATTTCCGCCAATCCACCGGGCATTACCAAAAACAGGGATATTGTTTTGCGCCTGCGCCGGAAACATAAATGCGCCGGTCAGTAAAATAATGGATAGAATAATTTTTGTTCTCATCCTGTGCAATTCTTTTTGAAAAAATATCATCGTAATTATACTGGGGACTTCTAATTTTAATTTTTTCTTTATTTGATTTTTCACAGAGCCGACAGTCCGTTTAAAGTCCCGTCAAAAATAAACGCAAATTTAGAATAAAAATATCAAACTTCCAAATATTTTGGTCGAGTTTTTTCTAAAAATATCTATCTATCACATAGTTATACTTATTGTTTAATTGGTAATAAATTCAGCCTCATTATCTGTTCATATCGACACAGGTTGTACGTCAAATTTATCAGCCCAATTTGCCCCGCAGCCCGTTTCATACCAATGCAGCACAGATAAAAATCGTGCATATTCTGTTCTATGAACCCAAAAACGTGTTCTACTCTCACTCAGACTCTTGACAGGATTTGATTGCCCAATTTTTGTATGTCTGTCAATGGCTTGTTTTTGTATCCTTTTGCAATGATTTGTGGTGTTATTTTGTTGGTTTTAAGCAGTTTATCTGTCGGTTCGCCAAAATATGCACTGTCGGCAAAGAGAGGTTGACCCTTGTCGGAAGGTTGAAGCAAAGGTTCTGCCGCCTGAGAATCGTGAACCGAAGCATCTGTAACCGTATATGAAGAAATCAGTTTGCTGCCCGCATCTACTTTTGCGTGGTCTTTGTAGCCATAGTGCGTTTCCTCGTTTTTCTTTGTCCATCGGGCATCAACGTCTTTTTGCCGTTTTTTGTACGGCTCGTTTTCCCAAAGTTCATCGCCTTTACCATCCTTGACTTGCTTGTTTTCGTCCCGATTATTACGCTGACGGGGGACTTCAACGAAACTTGCGTCAATGATTTGTCCCTCGTTGATGAACATACCTCGATGGTCTAAATAATCGTGAAACTGTTGAAATAAAGTATTTTCCAATCCCTTTTCGATAAATCTGTTTTTGAACAGCCATATCGTTCTTGCGTCTGGAACTTTGTCGCCGCTCGACAATCCGAGAAAATCATTAAAACTCTGACGATCAATGATTTATTCTTCGGTCATTTCATCGCTAATATTGTATAAACATTGTAATATCAGCAACTTAAACATTAAAACTACGTCTATCGGTTTAGCGCCTGCATTGTTCTTTTTATCGTGATTAAGCAGATTTTCTTCCAATTTACCACGAAACATCTCAAAATCAATCACTTTGAGCAAGCGATATAGCGGATTGCCCTTTTGTTTCAATTGTTCCGTAGCGTGGTGGGTGTCAAAGAGACTGATTGTTCCTGTTTTTCTGTAATTTTTGCTGTTCATAGTGAAGTATGTTATTATGACTGCAAAGTTAGCATTAAATTACCAGATTACACACAAACGCATAAAAATAAAGGACCATATCAAGCCGGAAGGCACACAGCAAAAAAGCAGTCTAAACTCGATAATTTTCGTACATTTGAAAAACCATTAAATAATGAAATATATGAAGACATCAGGTTTAGACGTACACAAAGGTAGCCTATTTTGTGCGATTTA
>JAITKY010000296.1 GCA_031278135.1 Prevotellaceae bacterium
ATATTTTCGCAAATTTGACATACCCACAATTCATTCAATATTCGGAGATCTTTACAGTTGGCTCATGAAGAATCTAAAATTCGATAATTTCACGATGGACATAGATTCATCGGTAATTAGCCGTTACGGCGAGCAGGAAGGCTCGTCGAAAGGCTACAATAAACACAAACGGTCGCAAATCACAACATCCGATCATGGCATTTATAGCCGACATCGAACTGGTAGCCAACTTTTGGTTACGCTCCGGTGATGCTCATACAGCGAATAATTTCAAGGCATTTTTGGAAGAAACACTTTCAATAGGATTGTTACGGTTGGATTCAGGCTTTTACAGTAAAGATATATTTGGATTTCTGGAACAAAAAGATACACCAATCCATTATATTACATCTGTTCCGATGTATGTAACTATTCAAAGAAAAATAGTTGCCCCCAAAAACTGGTTGAAGATAGACAATGTTTTTTAATACAATTAAAGAATGATGTATGAGACATTATGAGAAATTCAGAAAGAGTATTAAACGATCTATCAGAGAAGATATAGACTGAATACATTAATGGAGAGCCGGATACATCGAAAGGTGTACATCCGGTTCGGGGGCGAGTACTTCCAATCCTGCCGCAGTAATGCGGCGACTGGCGGGAGGTGCTTAGCCTATGAAAAAAATTTTTCAAGGAAGATATAAAGGACAGGAAATATCAAATTTAAGAATATCTAAGTATTATTTTACAACTAAAATTCTTTTCACAGATATTCGAGTTTAGAGATCATATCATTACGGAATATTTCGTTAGCGACATTGCGAATATCTGTTGCGGTAACGGTTTCTATCTGTTTTATCAGCGCTTTTGTACTTTCGCAATTATTGTGATAAAGCATACTTTTAGCCATTGATTGCATAATCTGTTCGCTGTTTTCCTGAGCGATGAGATATTGTCCGATGAATTGTTTTTTTGCTTTAGCGAGTTGATACACCGACAAACAGTCTGTTTTTATTTTATCAAGTTCTTTCATCACGAGGCTGTAACTTTTTTCGGTGTTCGATTCGGAAGTAGCGAAGTAAACAGTTACGTTTCCGGTGTCGTTATATGACGAGTATCCAGCTTCGACGGTATAGACTAATCCGTTTTTTTCGCGGAGCGACATATTCAGGACGGAGTTTGTTGCCGGACCGCCCAGATAGTTCAACAATAGCGACAACACCGTTTTACGCTTATCATTATAATCGTAAGCCCTGTTTCCCAAAATCACGTGGCTCTGATGAGTTTTTTTTCTTACTGACTTGTCAAAGACCTTGTAATTTTCGGGTTTTACACGACTGAAATTCCGGAAATTGGCAGTTTGTTCCCCGAAATATTTTTCACAGCAGTATTTTAGCCTGCTTTCGGATATTCTTCCAACGGACGAAAACACCATCTGGTCTGTGTTGTAGGTTCTATCGACAAATTTCATTATATCTTTCGTCGAAAAGTTTTTGACAGTTTTTTTCGTTCCCAAAATGTTTCGTCCTATCGGATAACCGTCGAATAGCAAATCTTCGAAATCATCGAAAATAAGATCAGCCGGACTGTCATTGTAAGAGTCTATCTCTTCGAAAATCACCTGTTTTTCTCTGATAATTTCGTGAGGAGGAAATATCGAGTTGAAAGTTACATCGGCAATCAGTTCGACAGCCCTTGCAAAATCCGCCGAGATAACACAGGCTTGAATGACCGTTTCTTCCTTTGTAGTGAAGGCGTTAAATTCACCGCCGACGTTGTCCAACCGGTTATTAATATGGTATGCTTTCCGTTTCGACGTTCCCTTAAACAGAGTATGTTCAAGAAAATGAGCCATTCCATGTTCCTGTTCCTGCTCGTCACGCGTACCTGTGTTAATCGTCAAGCCGCAGAAAACCACCGGCGAAGGAGTATATTTGTGAATAATGCGCATCCCGTTGGGTAAAGCAAATGTTATAATCATTATCAATACAAATCTAAAAAACCGGCTGCAAAGGTAGTCGATTTTCGGATTTTTTCATGTTTTTAACATTTTTTTCGCTTGTCGAAGGCATTTTATCAGTTTTATCTATCACAATTCTTATATTTTCTATATCCCGTTTTATCTTTTTTATCAGCATGTTACGGTGTATTTTTTTGTTGCGAACAGTAATACGATAAAAGAAAGTTGATAGATTTTCAATTTTTGTTTATGTTTGCACTTTAATTAATTAAATTTTTAAGAGTATGGCTTATAGAATTAGTGAAGACTGTACTGCTTGTGGAACTTGTATCGATGAATGCCCTGTTGGCGCGATTTCTCCCGGCGATATCTACTCGATAGACCCCGAAATGTGTACCGACTGCGGCACATGCGCGGACGCTTGTCCTACGGGTGCAATCAATCCGGAATAGATTAACATCCACAACAAATGCACAGGAAAAAGCCGTCCGAAGATATTCGAGCGGCTTTTTTGATTAAGGTGTATTCCAAAAATTCGATTGTCGCATTATGGGTAGCAGAATGA
>JAITKY010000013.1 GCA_031278135.1 Prevotellaceae bacterium
TGGTTTATCTGTGAAAATCTGTGTAAATCTGTGGTTAAGTTATTCACAGATTTACACAAACTTGGTTTATCTGTGAAAATCTGTGTAAATCTGTGGTTAAGTTATTCACAGTTATCCACAGATTTACACAGATTTACACAGATCTGGTTTATCTGTGGTTAACTTTTTATTGTTTACAGAAACGCTTTTTTTCCATTCTCTCCAACCCATTACAGCCGTGAATATAAAAACGAAGTACAGTATTCCCGTCGCCCAACCAACTGTTATAAAGTAAAATGGAGCCGATACAACATCTACCGCAAACCATAGCGCCCAACTTTCCAACTTTTTTATCGCCATCAAATATTGTGCGACAAGGCTGGCTGAAAGAATTGCAGTGTCGAGATATACATATTTTGCTTCTTCGGGAAAAAGCGCAGGTAACCAGTTGTTCAAGTTCGCCATAACGTATCCGAGCGTTACGGTCAGGATAGCGATTACCGCTATTATCAGAATGCGCCCTTGCGATTTCATTACGGTAACAGCGAGAGTGTTATCTGCTTTTGCGACGTCTTTTTTGCCCGGATGCGTCCATTTGTATAGCCCGTAAACGTTGAAAGCGAAGAACATTATCTGCAAGGTCATTGACGAATAAACATTTTGCATGAAAAATACGAAAAAGTACATCGCAGTGCTGATCATTCCGAGCGGAAATGTCCAAATCTTTTCTTTCACAGCGAACAGTATGCAAAAAAAACTTAATATTGAGGATATTACTTCCAGAAACAGCACAAATGATACCTGAAAACCCCATATCGAAAAAAGTATGCTATCACCCATTATTAACTATGTCGGAATAAATTTAGTTTTTGTAAATATTTATTTTTTCTTTCCATTATAATCGCATCTATAACAAGGAGTAACAATGCAATAGACAACGGGATATAGTACAGTTCGAAATATGACCTGAACTCTTCCGCCAGCAATTCCTGTTTCTCCATATCCTTAATACTCCGGAATATATCGCTCAATCCCAAATCCGACTGCGCCGCGATTGTTGCGCTTCCTCCTCCAGCCGAAGCCACTAATTTCAGAGTGTTCAAGTCGAGATGCGACATGACGATTTCGCCCGCTTTGTCTTTCAACATCGTTCCGTTTTGCAGTATTATCGGAGCGCCTTCCGGCGAACCTATGCCGATTGTGTGGATTGTTATTCCTTCGGAATGTGCAAGTTCCGCCATTTCGATTGGATTTCCTTCCTGATTTTCGCCGTCGGTTATTATTATCAACGCCTTGCTGCTTCCGCTTTGCGACGAAAACGATTTCATTGCCAAATCGATAGCCTTCGATATATCCGTTCCCTGCCTCGAAACTATATCCGTGTTTATTGCGTTCAGAAAAAGTTTTGCCGACATATAATCCGTCGTTACAGGCAATTGGACATAAGCGTCTCCGGCAAAGATAATCAATCCTATCCGGTCGTCTCTAAGACCTTCGACTAAACGAGCAATTGCAAGTTTCGAATGTTCGAGCCTCGAAGGCGAAAAATCCGTAGCCAGCATACTGTTCGACACGTCGAGAGCGATAATGACTTCTACGCCTTTCGATTTCATTTCGGCAACGACCTGCCCTATACGTGGTTGCATCAATGCCGCAACAAAGAAAAACAGTGCTGTGCAAATCACGGTTATTTTTACCCAGCCCCTAACTCTCGAAGCCAGCGGCATAAGCGGTTTCATCAGTTGGATGTCGCCGAAACGCGACAAACGCCTGCGCCTAAAATATGCGCTTAGCCCGTAAATCAGCGGTAACAAGGGAATTACAAGCAGTAACCACGCAAAATACAAATTCTTAAATTCTACCATATTTCTTTATTTAATTTAAGGTATTCGTCTCAAAACAAATAATCTAATCAAAATTTCCAGCATCAAAAGACCAAAAGCCGCTAACGCGTAAATCAGAAATTCTTCCTTATATACGGGAAAACTATCCACCAGATTTTTCGTTTTTTCCATTTCGTTAATCTGGCTGTAGATTTCGATAAGTTTTGTGTTGTCTGTTGCCCTGAAATACTGCCCTCCTGTCTGAGTGGCAATATTTTTGAGTAAAGCCTCGTCGATTTCGACAGGTTGCTGAATCATCTGAATGCCGTAAGGAGTTTGCACAGGATACGGTGCTGTTCCATTTGAACCTATACCGATAGTATATACTTTTATTCTGTGCAGTTTTGCTATTTCGCAGGCAGCCTCAGGAGCAACATTTCCCGAATTGTTTACTCCGTCGGTCATCAAGATAGCGACTTTGCTTTTGGCGTCGCTGTCACGGAAACGGCTCACTGCGGTTGCCAGCCCGTTGCCGATAGCCGTACCGTCTGTTATTAAGCCTGTTTGCACTTTTGCGATGAGATTGATAAGTGTCGCCCGGTCGTTCGTCGGCGGACACTGTATAAAACTTTCTCCTGCAAAGACAGTCAAGCCAATACGGTCGGTTTGCCGTTGCGAAACAAACTCAATGGCGATATCTTTCGACGCATTCAATCTGTTGGGCTTGAAATCCTGTGCCAACATGCTTCCCGAAATATCCATTATCAGCATAATATCAATTCCTTCGACGCTCGTAGCCTCAAATATTTTCGACGATCTCGGACGTGCAAGCGCAATAATAATGAGCGCAAAAACAAAACATCGCAATATAAACGGAACGTGTTGCAGGTAACGATACACTCCTCCGGCAACTTTCTTCAACGGCGTAATGGTTGATACTTTGAGCGTTGCCCATGAATTTTTGCCCCATATCACATACCATACTATATATGGAACCAAAAGGACCAATGTCCATAATACAAAAGGATTCTCAAATTGCGGTATTTCCAGTATCTCCAGAATCTTCTTCATTTTCAGACTGTTTTAATTCATTTGCTATATTATTACTTTGTATTACAAACTGGTATGCATCGTCCCAACTTGTTTCGCACTCGAACACCGAAGCAGGATATTTCGCAAACTTGACCAAATCGGCAACAGTAAACAAATTCCTGATATTCTGAATGAGTTCGTCGGAATTGAAAATAGTGCCGGGCAAAAGGTATAATATCTCGTCGGAAGTTTTTTCCATAGCCGAGACATTGGTTTGTAATTCAATGTACTCCCGCACAATATCGGTAAGTCGGGAGTAATATTCTTTTGTGCGCGTGACGGCAAGATTAGAGTTTTTAAGATTCTCCAACTCGTGCATCGCCCAAAGATATGGATTGATTTTTAATTTGTTGGCTTCTCCGCCGGGTTTACGATATTTCTTAATCAGAAAAATTGCTAAAGCAATAATCAACAAGGCTGTAAGTGTGCCGATTCCTGCCCATAACCACCATTGCGATGGATAACTTTTGATGTCTTTGACATCGTAGGGCTGAAATTTTTCGTCAAGATCGACTGTCTTGACAATCAGGATAATTTCATTGTTGCTATACAATGTATCAACTCCCGACGAGGTAATTTTCAACACCGGAAATCCATTGATATGATATCGTCCTTCTTCGAATGACGTTATCAGATATTTCCGCTCCAAACACTTGACATTATTGTCTTTCGACTTCAATGTATCAACATTCTTCATTTCAATCAGATCTATGCCTTCAGACAGTTCTTCCTTAAAATCGGGAAAAACAATGAAATCATTTTTCGGCGCAATAACCAAAACTTTCAACGTAACCTGATCGCCAATAAGTATCGTATCCTGCTCAGGCTCTATGTTTAACGTTATTTCTACCTGCGCTCCCGCCGAACCGGAACAAAATACTGCCCAAATATATATAAACAACAAAAAACGTCTATTCATCATTCATAAATTTTTCCGCAAAGATAGATAAAATTTGATAATGTCAAAACTCTAACTCGTGATCAATATGATTTACACCAAATTATTCTACCAAAAAAAGGCTCAATAC
>JAITKY010000048.1 GCA_031278135.1 Prevotellaceae bacterium
TTTTCGGCGCCTGCGGAATAAGACAGCGTATTGCCGGAAGTTCCATAAAGAGAACGTAATCGAAAATTGCGGGTCACACTCTTGGTTCCCCATCCGAAATTGGTGTAATTCAGTTCCAGATTCACAGGATTGTCGAATAAATCGGCTTTTGCCAGTTCGAAATGCGTAGCAGGAACGGTTTCGTAGTCTGTTGTCAATTTTTTGGGTGTTCCCGTCAAAGCAATATCCGGAATATTCTGGTTGTTCGAGGTTCTGTTTTTGTCAAGATAGACAAAATCCAGATGCCAATGGTCTGAAGCAGTGCTGCGTCCGGGAAAATTCGGGTGAATATTTATACTTGCACAGTTGATGAAGCGAAAACAAAATCCGTTGTGCAAATATTTACTGTCGTCGATTTTAATATTTACTCTGAAAAATTTGGTGGCAATACTGTTGTCTTCAATAATAATTCCGGTCTTATCCAAATGATTTGACAATTCTATCCTGTTATCGGAAATAACCGAGGCTTTCCATACATTATTCCATGTTTCATTTATGGGAGAATAAAATTCAAGGAACAAAGAATCGCCGCTTTCGGGCATATCTCCGTAACCGCAGGGCTGGATGTAAAAACTGAGAGAGATGGAGTCGGCCGGAGAATAATCCAGCTGAACAGGCATGGATGTTAGAGTATCTGCTGCAAAAACGGAACTTGCAACATTGTTGTATATTTTCCCCTTGTCGTCGAAAGGATCAAACGTCGCAATTCCCAATGTTGGAGGGTTTATTCCAAAAAAACGATTTACATATATCGACTGGCTTTTATTCCACAGTTCCGGATCAGGCTGCAATTGTCCGGATTTTGAAAAATCATCGACAAATGGTAATTTGATACCGGATAATGATTTTGTCGTTAAACGTTTCGTCGTTTGAAAGACATGAACATTCTCATCAAGATTCACTAATATTTCCTGAGCCTCTATTCCCACAAAATAAAATACAAAAACTAAACATAATAATCCGAACCTCATAATCTCCTAAAGTTTTTTAGTATAATAAAATAAACAGACGGCAAAGTTATAACAATATTTTTTATCATAAAATATTTTTCTCTAAGTCAAGCAAATTACATTTTGCGATTAAATATTGCGTAACTGTTCAGGCGTTATAATAAAAATCCCGTTTCCCTTTTTAGAACCTCTTCAAACATTAATATTGATTGTCGCTTGCGTACATTTCTTAATTCCGGTTAATAACCTATCTGCCGTTTACGGGATGTTCGTTGGTTTCGACGGTACAAAAGTGTCCATACGTGGGTATTAATTTATTTCTTATGGCATGGTTTTTGTAAGCTACTGTCGTTTTTAATTTTAATAAATAATAAATAAAATGTCTGAAATAAAGTATGTAAACAGGCGACAAAAACATCTCGGATTAGTAAGTTTACTTTGTTTATTGAGTTTGTTTTTTTCGTGCAACAAAAAGGATGAAAAAACTCCGCTAAAAACAAGAACTGTCATAGTTTATATGATTGGCGATAACAACTTGGATTCTTATGTAGAACTCGACATCAACGAAATGGAACGGGGATGGAAAGACAGTTTCGACGGAAACCTGATTGTTTATGTCGACCAGAAAGGAGAGTCTCCATATATATTAAAAATATCTTCCGACAGAACAAACGCCATTGTTTCCGAAGAAGTAATGAAATATTCGGAACAAAATTCAAGCTCGTTGGAGGTCATGGAACGAACGCTTTCGGATATAAAAAATATGTATCCCGCAGAATCGTACGGACTGATACTCTGGTCTCATGCGTCGGGCTGGTTGCCGGCTACGTCGTCAAGCGTGACTAGGGCTTTCGGTGATGATGACGGAAAACACATGGAAATAACGGAACTTGCCAAACTGTCGGGTAAATACGATTTTTTGATTTTCGACGCTTGCGACATGATGGGCGTCGAAACGGTATATGAGTTGAAACACAATGCCGATTATATTGTTGCCTCGGTGACCAACATTCTTGCCGGTGGTTTTCCTTATGACGATATTTTGGAATATCTGTTCTTGAAAAATGCCGATCTTGTTTCCGTATCTCAAAAGTTTATGGATTTATACAGATCTTACTCCAGTCTCGAAATGCAGACGGCGGCGCTGTCGGTGGTGAAAACCGGAAATCTGGACAATCTCGCCGCCGTATCAAGAAGTTTGATTCAAAAATACGGAAACAATATTGCGAACATCGACTTGTCGAAAATTCAAAAATATGATTCGGACGAAGTTACACTGTTTTTCGACTTTTGGGACTTCATGGAGAATATCGCCAGAAACGACTCCGAGTTGCAGACTCTGCGAGATCAGCTCGATTCCATCGTGATATTTGAAGACCATACTCAATTTATTATGAATATGTTTGAAATAGAACGAAGTTGCGGACTGAGCTGTTATATACTGGGGCAAAGTCGGGGACTTGACAATATTTACAAAAACATGTCGTGGTATAATACCGTTTATAGATAATTACAAATTACTGTCCGAAAAATAACGCAAAATGTTGAAAGTTTTTCATACGGCAGACTGGCATATCGGTCAAAATTTTTATGGATACGACAGGAAAGACGAGCATCTGTGTTTCTTCAAATGGCTGAAAAAACAGGTTAACGAACAATCTCCTGACGTTTTAATCATTGCCGGCGACGTGTTCGACACTCCCAATCCTTCTGCCGAATCGCAGAAAATTTACTACAGGTTACTGCGTGAAATAACCGCCGAAAATCCCTGTCTGCACATTATTATTATTGCCGGCAATCACGATTCGGCGGCACGTCTCGAAGCGCCAAGCCCTTTACTGGAGGAAATGAACGTCATCATTAAAGGCGTCATAAAACGAAAACAGGACGGAGAAATCGACTGTAACGACCTGTTGATTCCCATCGTAAAAAACGGCGAAACGCTTGCATGGTGTGTTGCTGTTCCGTATCTCCGTCAGGGAGATTATCCTCCGGCTGAAAATCATACCAAAGGTATCGAATTGATGTACGAAGCCTTGTATACCGAGTTGGAAAAGATAAGGACGCCGGAGCAGGCAGTTATTGTTACGGGACATTTGCAGGCAAGAGAGGCCTGTTTGTCCGAGAAAGATCGTTCGGAACGCACAATAATCGGGGGACTGGAATGTGTCTCGACAGATATTTTTGCAAATCGGGATATTGCATACGTGGCTTTAGGGCATCTTCACCGCCATCAAACAGTTGCCGGATATGAGAATATTCAGTACGCCGGAAGTCCATTGCCGATGTCTTTCGCCGAAAAATACTACGAACAGGGAATTAATCTCGTGAAATTTAACGGAAATAAAATCGAAACAGTTGAACGTATCCCTTTTGAGCCTCCGGTAAAACTGTTGAGCTTGCCCTTTGAGCCGAGACCGCTGAACGAAGTTCTGAACGAAATAAACAAACTTCCCGATGGCGAAATAACAGCCCGTTCGCCATATCTCGAAGTGAAAGTGTTGCTGACCCAGCCCGAACCTTCGATCCGTTACCGTATCGAAAATGCTTTGAATGGAAAATCCGTAAGACTTGCCTCAACTGTCTCCCATCGCTTCGATTCGAATGAATCGCCCGCAAAAAAAATTGAGTATGACGATTTGAAAGAAATAGACCCTGTGGAAATAGCCCAAATAGCTTATCGTAACGAATATAGCGAGGAAATGCCCGAAGTGCTGAAAAAACTGCTGAAAAACGTAATAACCGAGTTGTGCAAGGAGTTATGAGTGATGTGCGATGGACGCTGCTTGCGTCGGACAACTCTTAATGCGCTCAGTTTATAAGCGTCCTCACTTTCAGAGCTAAGTCGGTGAATATGATTTTTGCATTTCCGTTTTGAGAGATTTGTGGAATACAGATATTCAAGTGTCGGTATAAATCGAAGACATTGCTTTCGTTGATAAATGTGGAAAATTTTCTTGCCCATTCAAGTTCTTCAAATCCGAGGTATACAATGTCTTCAATTTTTTTATTCAGGATAAAATTCTCCCTTATCAGACGTTCGGCAAACACAAGAAATGATTTTTGTTTTTCCCGTCCGAAAGAAGCCATATTTTCAGCCCATTCCAAAAGTCCAAGTATATCATTTCTATATGACAGACGCATGAGTTGCATGAAATTGTCGAAATTGATTTTTGTTGAATCGGACGCCTGTAAAACCTGTATCGCTTTTATATAATCGCCAGCAGACAGACGCGAGGCGGTAAATACGTCTTTTTCATTAAATCCCAATTCTTTTAATCGAAGAACAATGTCGTCTTCTTTCAAAGGACGAAATTTTATTCGTTGAGTTCTCGAATATATCGTTGGCAGGATATGATTGGAATTTTCGGTAACAAATATGAAAATCGTATTTTTGGGAGGTTCTTCTATCAATTTCAATAAACGGTTTGCCGAGGTCAGGTTCAATCTTTCCGGCAACCAGATTATCATGATCTTGTTATCGGATTCAAAGGGTTTATAATTTAATTTCGACAAAATTTTATCGGCTTCGAGTGCGCTGATGTTTCCCTGTTTATTTTCGACGCCTATATATTCGTACCAGCTCTGTTCGGAGAAATATTTTTGGTCGATTACGATTTTTCGCCATTCGGTCAAAAAATTATCGCTTACCGGTTTATCCTTGATTTTTTTTGTCGTGTTTACAGGAAAAACAAAATGTAAATCCGGATGAATTAATTTATTGTATTTAATACACGAAGGACATACTCCGCACGAATCGTCGTCGATTTTGTTCCTGCACGAAATAAACTGCGCATAAGCCAGAGCCATAGGCAAGCCCCCATAACCCGCCGTTCCTTCAAATAACTGGGCATGACCGACGCGTCCTTCGTTAACCGTCGAAACAAGTTTTTCTTT
>JAITKY010000060.1 GCA_031278135.1 Prevotellaceae bacterium
TTAATATCTCAAAAAATTTATCCCGACCTGTGTGCAACTCTTTTGACAAGTCTCGCAAAAGATAATACATCTTTTTGCCGCCCATACGGGGATGCTGTCTGCGGATTGCCATTACCGATGTGATTAACATTGCTTTGCTTAACTCGACGGAACTTATCCTTGATATAGACTTGTAATACCCATCTCGTGTGTAACCAAAATATGAACTTAAATACCTAATGCTATATCCTTGTTCCATATGTGCCTGATTCACTGTTTCCGTCCAATTTTTTTTTTAAATCCGTCTCGTAATGATGGTTCGCTTTTTCTATTAAAATTTCCAAAGCGACTACTTTTTCTTTAAAGCAAATACTGTACCGATTATACGTTTTTACTCTTTTTGTCATAATTTTTACTCCTTTTGTCTGTATACTTATTTTAGGACATGACATGTTTTCATTGTAAATTATCTTTTTTAATTAATTTTCGATATTTATATCCAGATCTTTGGCTCTTTTTTCCCACAATTCTTTTGCTAATTGTTGCATATCAGCCTGACCGTCGCGTTCATCGACGATTTCGAGACCAAAGATTGTTTCGATAACGTCTTCGAGAGTGATTATTCCGTCCATGCCGCCATACTCGTCCACGACCAGAGCAATTTGTTCTTTGCTGCCCAACAGAATGTCAAACACTTTCGGGATGGTAGTGCCTTCGTAGCAGACGGTTATATGCCGTTTGATTTGTTTCAGGGCGATGTCTTTTCCTATTGTCAGATTTTCGAGTACATCCAGTTTAAGAACGTAGCCGGTGATATTGTCGATATTTTCACCGTATATCGGGAAACGCGAATGTCGTTGAACTTCGGGACGATTGATGAACTCGCTCAGCGTCGTCTCTTCGTCGGCGGATATGACTACCGTGCGGGGCGTCATAATCCTGTTTACTTTCATCTGTTGAAGTTTCAGCAGATTGTTGATAATCTTGCTTTCGCTTTCGGCAAATACTCCTTCTTCGACGCCTATTTCAGCCAAAACTCCGACTTCTTCGCGACTCACGGTTTCTCTTTCTTTATTTCCCGATACTATTTTGGTAATCAGTTTCGAAAGCAACACGACAGGGTAAGTGATATATATCATTACACGAATCGTTTCGGTCATCGTCATCGACAATTCTCTACAATAGCGTGTGCCTATGCTTTTCGGCAAAATCTCGGACAAAACAAGTATTAACACAGTGAGTATCGCCGAAGTAAGTCCGAAATACACTTCGCCGAATATGGTTGTCGCCTGTGCGCCTACGCCTGCCGCTCCGATGGTGTGCGCAATAGTGTTTAACGACAATATCGACGATAAAGGTTTGTCAATATCGTCTTTAAAGCCCATTAATCTTTTCGCTGTTTTGCTGCCGTGAACCACTTTCGTCTTTACAAACGATTTCGGTATCGATAATATAACAGCCTCGGCAACAGAACATAAAAACGATACCGATAAGGCTAAAAGTAAATATCCAATAAGAATTTCCATCTGTTTATACCAATTTTTTCAATTATAATTAACGGTGCAAATGTACTAAAAAATCATAAATGATAAAATTTGTATTACCTTTGCGCCATATTTTTAATAATAACAGTTATGGACAAAAAAGTATCAAAACGACTGCCATACGGCAATACGAATTTCGAAAAACTGCGAACCGAAAATTTTGTGTATATCGACAAAACACGATATATCGAACTGTTGGAAAACGAAAATAACGACAAACTTTTTTTTACCCGTCCGCGCAAATTCGGAAAAAGTTTGTTCTTTTCGACATTATCTTACTATTACGACATCAATCAGACAAATAAGTTCGAACAACTGTTCGGCGACCTGTATATCGGGAAACATCCTACTCCAAAACGAAACAGTTATATGGTTCTTGAATTTGATTTTTCGGGATTGGATACTTCGAATGCAACAGATTTCAAAATCTCTTTTTCAAAGAAGATACAGGATCTTGTTCGAATTTTTTTATACCGGTATAAAGATATTATTCCGGAACAGGATTTTTATAAACATATAGATGTAGAACAGCCGGGCGTCGGCGCTTTACGGAAAGCATTTATTGCAGCAGAATCTGCCGATAAAAAAATCTATGTCATAATTGACGAATACGATCATGTCGCTAATGACCTTATTGCATTGGGAACTTACGAAGGCGACGATATGTATCGCAATTTAATCTGGGCAAATGGCGTTATACGTGATTTTTACGAGACATTAAAAGAAGGCTGCAAAACAGTAGTTGACAGGATTATCCTTACCGGAATTACGCCCGTAATGCTCGATGATGTGACCAGTGGTTTCAATATTGCCAATAATATATCGCTTGATGAACAATATAATGAAATATTAGGGTTTACTTCGGAAGAGGTAAATACGGTTATGAAAGAAGCAGGCATCGATCAGAATATGATTAATGTCGATATGGAACTGTTTTACAATGGCTATCTTTTTCACGAAGCCGGCGAACACAGAGTGTATAATCCTTCGATGATACTCTATCTGTTGGACCGAATACAAAAAAGAAAGACCAAAAGTATTATTGATGACAATCTTAAAATGGATTACGGACGCGTGGAACGTTTGCTTCAAAACAATCGTGATCAGTTGACAGAAATAGCGAAGAATAACAGTATCTTATCAAAATTAGTTCCTAAATTCTCTATTAAATATTTACTTGACAACAATAATTTTGCTTCACTGTTATTTTATATGGGGATGCTAACTGTTGATAAAGAAGAAGAAGGTGCATTACGGTTAAAAATTCCAAACTATTCTATTCGCACTGTTTTTTGGGATATATTGAGCAAATGATTGCTGACAGTAATCCGGATGTTCTGATAAATGTGGATAAACAGATAATTGCCATGAGAGAACTTGCATATCGTGGAAATCCTTACCTGTTTATCGAATATGTCAGCAGAAATATTTCCAGTCGTCTATCGAATCGTGATTTGAGGAATTTTGATGAAAAATATATAAAAATCATTCTGCTGAATAATTTATTTCAAAGCAATCTGTACATTACTATTACAGAATTGGAAATAGAACAAGGCTACGTTGATATTTACATGCAACGCAGTCATTTATTGCCAAATATTCCATACGAATGGGTTTGGGAAATCAAATACGTCAAAAAAGAAGACGCAGACGACGAAAAACGTAAAGAA
>JAITKY010000065.1 GCA_031278135.1 Prevotellaceae bacterium
GCGGCGCCTTTCCCCTTGTTGACGGAGCAGTTATGTGATTTGATATCGAACTCGATGTGTGCAGCGATGTAGTTCTCAATAATTTTGGCAGTATTATCCTGCGAACAGTCATCGACAATAATAATCTCTTTCTTTACGTCGCCAATCAAATCGACCGCACAGATTTTATCCAATATCAAATGAACTGTTTTTTCTTCATTATACACTGGAATAATTATAGACAATGTTCCGGATTCTTTTCTCATTTTTTTTATTTATTTATTTTGGCGCAAAGGTACAGATTTTTTTCATATCGCAAATATTTTTGATCAGAATTTGTAGAATTTTAGAATGAACAGAATAATCCCCAAATAAAGTTCCGCAGAAACAACACTTTGATTCATAGAGACGTTGCATGCAACATTTCTTCAATGTCTATATAGCCTCAAAAAAAAGATTTAGCAAAAATATAATAAGGGGTGTACGACAAAATTCTCTTTTTATGGATGTTTTTTATTAAGCACAAAGTGGCATGCATAAGGCGCACAAAGTTTTTTATCCACAGTTTTTTTTACAGGATTACACAAATTTTTGTGGCTTAAATAGAAGTCCGCACCACAGCCGAAGAAGTGGATGCAGCGTGTATCAAAAAAACCGGCATTGTTCCGGAACAGCATGTCAAGAAAGCGCTTGAGAACGTGAAGTTTCGGGAGGATAGGGGGGCGGGTGATTTCTGCCACAAACATAAAAAGGGAATTTTGTCGTACATCCTAATATAATAATGATAGTCATATTAAAAATAATTGTATCTTTGCACAACTAATTGAATAAAATTAAAATGATTTGTAAAACATTAAAAGTATGAAAACTATATTGTTGCTTGCATCTGGAGGCAGATCCGGAATTGTAAATTTTAAATCTAAAATCTTATTTTTTGCTCTTTTGTTTTTTGGGATCTACTATATTGTCAATGCTCAGCAATGCGAGTTCACCATTAATCTCGAAACCACAAATTCGACCTGTGTAGCAAACGGCAGCGTCAAAGTAACGTTGAGTGGCGACAAAATTGATTTGTCGAATGTGTTTATCACCCTCACCGACGGTAAAATGATAACTGACCAGATAACAGTAAATGGATATACTTTTGGGGCATTGCCGCCGGGAGAGTATTCCGTCACTGCTCAAACGGTGTATAAGGGAACACAAACTACGGTAACATGTTCCGATAAAGCCACTGTTCTGTCGGAATATACGAGTCCTAATTTTTCTATAGGTTCCGAAAAACGCGGCTCGCTAAATTGCATCAATTCCGGAGTGATTACTATCAATACAAAGAACGGCAAATTGCCGTATAAAGTTGAAATCACGTCGAAACCCGATGCATATACAGACGAAACAATGTTCGAATATGATGATGAGTCGTTGGGCACAATAAGGTTCAACAATTTGCCTTCCGGCACTTATAATTTCACTGTTTCCGACGCTTGCGAATCAGGAAGTTCGCTTTCGGCGACGGTCGAGAAACTTAACGACGATTTCCCAACAGATCCATATCAGAATGATCTTTCTCCGAACGGATGCAAAAATGCTTATGTCGATGAAAATTTAATAGACAACAAATTATATCCTTATTGGACTTTGTATCGCGATATGTACGAAATTGCTTATACTTTCGATGATGACGACGTAAAAAACTATGAGCCAGTTTATTGCTGTTCGCAAATGTTCGATTTGCCCGATACATACGTAAACATGCACGCCGCCGGAGCAGAAGTGAAAATATATCTCCGGCTGAAAGGTACGGAATGTGAACAGCTTGTCGATGAAATCAGATTCTCCGAACCACGGCAACCACAAATTGTTGTCCAACAGTGGGCAGACAAATATTGCGACAACTACCAGACGTATTTTTATCTGGAGAATTATCACATATTATGTACGCCATATAAATGGGAGATGTTCGACGAATCAAATAATTCAGTTGCCAAAGGCGAGAATATCAATGAATTTGATTCATGGCATAATCAAAGCGCTGAAAATCTTTTATACAATCATAACTATACACTGAAAGTTACCGATGCAAACGGAAGAGAAATCGTTACCGACAAGCCAATATGGTTTGAGAAAAATGCTCCATATCAAGCAGGAGAGTGGACGTTGGACAATGCTTACAGCTATGATCTCAACTACAACGTTTACAACATTTGTACGCCATACAAATGGGAAGTGTTTGATGCCGACGGCGTTTCTATAAAAGATAAAGATGGCGTTGACTCGCATTCCAGCATTATCGAAGGTTTGGAATACGACAAAGAATACACTATATCTATGACTGATGGTTCCGGAAATACATTCTCGTTTTCTTATAAAAAAGACCCGCCTTACAGATATATTGACTTTAGCTTTGGAGGCGACGGTGGCGACAGCGACGTATGGTCATGCGAAACTTACCGTATTACACTCAATATTGGTAATTTAAAAACTCCTTTCACATGGAAAATAATGAATAGCGATGGCACGGAAGAATTGTCTTCCGGCACCGACGAAAACATGGTAATACCCTTCGGCATATTGAAGTATGACGAGGCATATAAAATAGAAGTTACGGACGGCATTTCAACTGTTTATAAAAATATCGAAGAAGGCGACATAAAATATCCCGTTCCTTTCGGAAGCGAAGAAGGTCGTGATTATCAGTGTGATGATTATACATTTCGTTTTAAAGCCCATAATATTTATTGTTTTCCATATAAATGGGAAGTTGTCGACGAGAATAACAATTTTATTGACGGAAAATCCGATTTGAATGCTCTTGACGAAGAGACGGTGGGAGGACTGAAGTATGACAAACTGTATTATGTGTATATTACTGATAACAAAGATCGCAGATGGGAGATTATTAGCTGGATTCATTCCTCCAATGAAATGACGCCTTACATATTTGGGCGGGATTACGAAGACCGGCAATGTACTGACTATAAATATTCGTTCGAGGTATATAATGTAACCTGTTTCCCGTATAAATGGGAAATATTTGAAGACAATAATCCTGTTCCGGTTGCAGCCGGCACAGATCTTACCAAAGACGACTTGGGCGTTACTGTCGATATACGGCTTGAATACAAGAAGAATTATACTGTTAAAGTCACCGACAACAAGGACAAAGAATCTTCGTATTCACAAACTTTGAATATGGATGCTATAACATACTATTTCACTTCGTATAAAGAAGTGTCGAATTGCGCAAATAGCAACGGTTATATACAGATACAAGAACAGTCGTACAGACCGTTGGACGGCGCCAGCATACATTTTGTCAGCGGACCGCAAACGCCTGTACATACCGACATCGAACCGGAAGAATCTATATATGAAGTTTTTCCGTTTTCGCAGGATTATCGCTATCATGAATATGTTCCAATAGCCGCAGGCGATTATGTTTTCGAAATTACCGACAAATGCGGAGAAACACACACTTTAACCATACCGCTCAGGAAAACTGTAGAAGCAAGAGATTTTGGATACACACTTGACGAAGCCACAGACGTATGCAATGGAGTAACCCGTCTCCGTCCGCATGGCAAATTGTACGAGAATGGATCTCCGGTGAGCACATGGTTTTCTTTGCTCGAAAGCCCCGACGGTGCTTATCAGGACGATATTCACGAAAGCAATATTGAAGATTTTTTCTCACTGACAACAGAAGGTAAATATGTGATTGGAATCAAACAAAACAACTATTGGTGGGACGACTGCAATATTGAGACTATTGCTATCGACTATAAAAAGAAGAGTTTGGAATTTTTGGCACGTTCGGGATATGTATGCGAAATAGGTTCAATCGGACATATTCGAGTGCTGGCAATAAATGGAAAACATCCATACACTTATACGCTTTTTAATACGGACAACACACCGGTCGAAGGTGTCGCGCCATATATCGGCAACGAGACAAACAACTATGAAGGTGCATTTGAGTACGGCTCTTTCGGCGAAGAATATATAGTCAAAGTATCGGACGCATGTGGAAATTTTTCCCAGATAAAAGTACCGATAACCACCATCGACCCAAAGACATTATTGAACGGAACAGAAAACGTGTGCAAAGGCGAAAATATCGAATTGAGCTGCTTGCTGCTGGGTGCAGAAAAATATACATGGAGCGGTCCCAACGGTTTTTCGGAAGAAGGCTCCCGGATAATTACTATTCCCAATGCAACTGCAGCGAACAGTGGAGAATACACCGTCAAAGTCGTACCGGCAGGTTGCCCCGATATACCACCTTTTGAGAGGTCTATCAATATTACGGTTCACGAAGTTCCTTTGCCCGATGTATCCAGTCCCGTCAATTTGTGTCAGGCTGAGACAAGTCTGCCTCTTACAATTAAACCCGCCGACGGTTATTCAATTAAATGGTATGACGAATACGAAGAACCTCTGTCCGAAACTCCCGTTATCGACTATAGCGTATTGGACGATTACATTTTCCATATAGAATATATCAGCAATACATTCGGCTGCGTGGGCGACAAAAAGAAAATCGAAGTAAAAGTAAATCCATTACCGGATAAAAACGCCGAAGCAACAGGTTGGAGTTGTCAGGAAAATAATCCCAAAATGACAGTAACAGATATTGTTCCGGGATATGTTTACACTGTTTTTGCCGATGTCGAGGCGACAAATACCGTTACGACTTTTACCGGAGGAGACAAAGAGACAATAACGGATATGGTTTTGCCGACGACAGTAAGCGACGACGTAACGTTCTATCTTAAAACAGCGACTGCCGCCGGTTGTGTCCTGCCGCCCAAAGGAACAGTCGAAGTGAACATTGATGTAGATTTACTGGAGATTTCGCCTGCCACATTGCCTGTTTATTTTCACGATGTTCCTTACAGCGAACAAATCACGAGCAATGCTGTAGAAGGGGTATTCCACATTTCCGACGGCAATCTGATAACAGGACTTGACATGACTCCCGACGGATTAATCAGCGGAACAGTGCCAGCATCGACAGGTTACGCCGAAGAGACATTTATTGTGACAGTAACAGACATCAAAGAATGTACAACCAACAAGACATACAAGATCAGCAGTTGCGGACCGGCTCCGGATATACCTGACGCCGAATTGTCGTATTGCGAAGGTTCTCAACCCGTCCAGTTAGAAGCATCGTCGCCAAAAGATTTCCCTCTGCAATGGTACGATGCAGACATGAAGAAATTGACAGGAACACCGGCTCCGAAAACCGATATCGTTGGCGAACAAATATTCTACGTAACGCAAATCGACGAAACATTACAGTGCGAAAGCGGCACCGCCAAAATAACGGTTACAATCACGCCATCGCCGGCACACGACGATTTCGAAGCAAAAGCCGACGGTATTTGTTATGGAGAATCTCCGACTGTCACTCTGACAAACCTGCGCAGCGATTATGTTTACGACATTTATCCCGATATGCAGATGACAGAAAAACTTGCTTCCCGTACAGAGATAGAATCGGGCGATGTTCCCCTTTCGACAGTTCTTGAAACATCGACATCATATTTTGTTTTGGTTATCGACAATTTGGGTTGTGCATCGAAAGGATTGGCCGAAGTTGGTATCGACGTCACAAAACTGGAAATTTTCCCCGACGAATTGCCTGTTTATACACACGAAATCCCTTATAGTGTTCAACTCACAAGCAATGCCGAAGAGCCTGTATTCAGTTACGTCGGCAATCTGGTTACGGGTATTAGCATGGACATCGACGCCGGATTAATCAGCGGGACGGTACCCGAATCGGTTGGTCGCGAAGAATCGACATTCACAGTAACGGTTACAGACATCAACGGCTGCCAGACTTCTCTCGAATACTTGCTTCGCACTTGTGAGCCTGCGCCGGATCTGTCTCGCGATTCGATAGCGTATTGTGTTGGTACGCAGGCAGAGCCTCTCCAGGCTTCGTCGCCAAACGGGAACACTCTTCAATGGTACGATTCAAATCTGGACGCATTATCCGATACGCCAGTACCATCGACCGCCAATGCCGGAATACAGACCTTTTATGTCGCACAATTCAACGAGACTTTGAATTGCGAAGGCGAAAAAGCAGAAGTAAAAGTATATGTAAACCCGTTGCCGACAATCGATTTCACAGCCTCGGCAAACAAAGTGTGTTTCGACAGTTCGCCATCGATAGTTTTGGACAATCTGCACGAAACTTATACTTATACAGTGTATTCGGACAATGCGTTTCTTAATGAACGCGGCTCGCTGACAGGAACCGGTTCCGATACCATCAATATTGACGATGTTCTTGAAAACAATACGGCTTATTATGTTCTGACGACCGACAGTTTGGGATGTACTTCGTCGGACTGGAACGAAGTAGCGATCGAAGTGATCAAACTGTATATCGAACCGGAACGATTGCCACAATACTATAAAAACACAGAATACGAACAGACATTCGGTACCAATGCCCAATCGCCGGTGTTCAGAATCAGTTCCGGATATTTACCCGGAGGATTTACATTAACGGCTTCGGGCACGCTATACGGTCAGGCATCCGGTTCGACAAATAATATGCGCAATGTTTTCACCGTCGAAGTGAAGGATTCGAACGGATGTAGCGCTGAACAGGAATATCTTTTTACCGGCGAAGTCGTTGCACCAAAAATCTTTACGCCAAATGGCGATGGCGTAAACGATATCTTTATGCAGGGTTATAAAGTTGTTATCTTCGACCGTTTAGGGATAGAAATCTTTGCAGGCGACGACGGATGGAACGGTAAATACAAAAGTAAACAGGTAGCGCCCGATATCTATTTCTACATATTGGAATATGTCGATCCCGACGATAATGTGAAAACTATAAAAGGATACGTGGGAGTACATTATTAGAATTTAATCAATAACCCCCATATAAGCCGCAGGCACAGCTCGGGGTATAATATGTCGTCTCCTCATTGGAACAGCGAAGTAGTTCAACTATTGCTACCATTCGTAGTATGGGCACATAAAACTGTATCGAACTCTTTGCGCCACATATCACAAATTAAAGAAGACTAAATTTCGTCTGAAAACACCGTTTTTGGCAAATCTCTCAGATTATATTTCGATGCCATCACTTCGCCGTAAGCGCCTGTCGAGCGTAAAGCGATGAAATTATCTCTTTTAGTTTCCGGCAGCAGCACATCTTTTGCAAAACAGTCGGACGATTCGCATATTGGACCTACTACATCGTAGTGTTTCACGGGGGCGTCCGACGAAAGATTTTCGATATGATGATGAGCCTGATACAGCGCTGGACGGATTAAATCGGTCATTCCAGCATCGACGATAACGAAATCCTTTGTTTTTCCTTCTTTAACGTATAAAACACGGGTTATCAGCGAGCCGCACTGTGCAACGATCGAACGTCCGGGTTCAAAATGCAGTTTTTGTCCTGGAAACAGTTTCAGATTTTGTTTGAATGTCGAAAAATACGTTGCAAAATCGGGGATAGGATTAGCGTCGGGTGTCTGATAATCAACACCCAATCCTCCACCGACGTTGATATGTTCAAGTTCAAATCCACGGTCTTTAAACCATTGATTAAAATGATTTACACGTTGACAAAGTTCTGCAAAAACGGTCATATCCATTATCTGCGAACCGATGTGGAAATGTAAGGATGTCAGACGGATATATTCCAGTTTTTTCAGTTTTTCGATAACCTTTTCGAAATCCCATGCGCTGATTCCGAATTTATTTTCCTTTTTACCCGTCGAAATGTATTCGTGGGTTTTTGCATCGACATCGGGATTTATGCGTATTCCGATATTATAGACTTTCAGTCCCTTCATACGGGCAAGGTAGTTGATGTTTTCCATTTCCGGAATCGATTCGCAATTGAAAGCGAAAATGTTATTATACAGCCCGATTTTGATTTCGAGGTCTGATTTGCCTACACCTGCAAACATAATACCCTCTTGTTTGGCGCCGTTTTCGAGAGCACGAAAAATTTCGTTACCGCTCACACAGTCCGCTCCAAATCCTGCGGCAAAAATAATCTTCAACAGTCTCGGATTGGCATTTGCTTTTAACGCATAATGTAAAATATAGTCTCGCTTTTTGGCTTCTTTTTTAGCCGTTTCGACTGTCTGTTTCAATAAATCGACGTCATAATAATAAAATGGCGTCTGCACTTTAGAGGTTTTGAATTTGTCTACAATTATTGTTCTATCTATCATACTTCTTTTTATTGTTTAATAAGTTATTTATATTCATTGTTTACGTTTGTGGTGGAAATTTTCCCCCGCAAATCTGAAATCGCATTTTTCCTGTATGGTTGTAATTTTGCGGAACTCCAGTTAATCCAAAAACAGTTATTATACATCTCATTATTATTAATCTTGTTTACTTTTTTAAGTTTAATTTTAATTCCAATTCGTTTATTCGTTTCGTTATCGGGAACGAAGGTTTCGACAACGACTCCCTGACCGTTCTTTCTGACGGACGTAAAAGCCTGTTTAAAACATCGTTTCCTGATTTCGGTCGCAAATCGATTTCCCATCTGTATCCCGGCAATTTTATTTCGTCCTCTCTCACGAGGTAGAGAGGATTATTTTTGCCTGTTATTCCATCGTAATAACCTATGTGATGCACTTTTCCCGATTCGAAATATATTTTAAACACCGTCGCTTCCGTTGTGTTCATTAAGAAATCACTAAGAAAGAAAAAGAGAGTCTGTGCATTTCCCATTGCTTCGAAAAGATTTAATTCTCTGTTTTTAAAATGCGCTTTCATGTTTTTTGACTTTACCTGATTAAAATATATAGTGGTATCGGGATTTCCTTCGGGAAGAACGACCATCGCATTCCCGTTAAAATCAGCATATTCCAAATCTCCATTTATTATATAAATCCTCATGGAATCCGATGTTATTTGCATCTGTTTCCCGTTCCACAAAATCGGATCGTGATATATTCTCCATATCGAATCAAGATTATTGAAATACATCGAATCACTTTTTATTTGAAAATCACTCCTGTACAGTTTTGCATTTTTGAAAGCAAACACTTCTTTATATGTACTGTCTACATACTGTGTCGAATCTGATATGTGTTGCAATGTATCCGGTGTATCTGATATGTGCTGCATTGTATCCGGCATGTCCGGTAAAATTGAATCGGGAACAGAAGTTGTAAGCGTTATATCAGGTGTAGAAATTTTCTCCGTAAAGGCGACCGAATCGTTCTCAACGACAGTCATTTTCTTCGGAAAAGCAACTGAATCGTTCTCAGCGACAGTCATTTTCTCCGGAAAGGCAACCGAATCGCTCTCATCGACAGCCATTTTCTCCGGAAAGGCGACTGAATCGCTCTCATCGACAGCCATTTTCTCCGGAAAAGCAATCGAATCGTTCTCAGCGACAGCCATTTTCCTTAAAAAAGCGATAGAATCGTTCTTTGCGACAACCATTTTCTCCTGAAAAGCGATAGAATCCCTCTTTACAACAGGCTTTTTCCTTAAAGAGGCGATAGAATCTCTCTTAGCAACAGACATTTCTCCTGAAAAAGCGACAGAATCATTCTTTGCACCCGAATCGTTTTTTGCGACAGGTATTTTCATTACTCGCGTTACCGAATACAGCGTGTCAGCCCTTAAAAAAACCGAATCTTTATCGTCGTACATTATAATCGAAGGATTTCGTCGCATCAGAAAATTTTCAGCATTCATGTCGAAATCGGCAAAATCAGCCATAGCAACCGTTTTTTGCACAGTGTCGGTAACTTGCACATTTGAATACAGTTGTCCTTTTTGACCTTCATCTTCATAGTAAATAGTGTCGGCAAATATTTCTTGTTTCGATGTTAGCATGTACGAGTTGCGGTGAAAAAACATGATATTTTTATCGCTGTCGTACCAACCTTTGTCGCAATACAGGTAGCCGTTTTTGGACCAGATATGAGTGTTCGAATAAAAAGTGAACAGTTTCGTATCTGTGTTATATTTCATTGAATCCGATTGCAATACATAATCTTTCGTGTCGGATTGCACCTGTCCGATAAATTCAAATTCTTTGATTTTCGAATAGTAGTAACCTTTTTGGGATTCCAGAGTTCTGAACGAATCGACAATAGTCCCCTCATATTCGAAATAACCGATTTCCGTTCCCGTATCGAAATCTACTTCGGTGGTTCTGAGGGTCGAATTGCCGTCGGTGAGATACACTATTCGGCCTTTGACATTTGCTTTGCCGGTGATTTCGCTGTATATCATCACGTCGCCCGTGACAATCGTAGCGCCGCTCGTAACTTTCGTATTACCATAGGCTTCGAAAATGCCGTTGGGCCAAAGCACCGCACTTTCGCATTCCATTATGACGCCTTCATGTTCGATTTTAACATTATAGCGAAAACGCGAAATCTTCCCTGTATCCGATTCTATTGTTTTTGTAGTATCGCTGTTGAGGATACGGATTTTCTTTTTTTGAGGAGG
>JAITKY010000069.1 GCA_031278135.1 Prevotellaceae bacterium
ACCGGAGAATTTGGTGTTATTATAGTTTTCAGACCAAAATGTTTTGACTGCGGGACAATAGCACATGAAGCCTCACACGCAGCCGGTTACATATTTCATTATATAGGCTGTGATATGGATGCCGGCGAGCCAACAGCATATTTAATCGGCTGGATTGCCGATTGTTGCTGGAAAATAAAACGACATGACAAGAATACCTTTGTAAATACTCCTGTTCTTGCCCAATCCGGACAATCAGAATGAATATGTTATTATAGAAATGGATAAGTACGTCGATTTCGGGAAATTCCAAAAAGAACTATTCAAGCGGACAGAGAGATATGCTGAAAATGTGCGAAAAATTTATCAGGAGCATTTACAGCAAATTATTAACATTGTGAAAGGTACTGAATTAAAAGACGGTGTTCCTTTTTCTTTTGCCGAATATGGGTACGGTTATGAAACGACTGAAATATTAAGGAAACTGTATAGCCGCGTATATCAGGAAATACGCGGAGATATTACAAAAGAATGGATGCTGTCGAATCAAAATGTTGATAAACTTGTAAAAGGTATTTTCGGTGGTAAAGCAAACGAAAACAACCATTTATTACGTTATTTCCAACACAATAGAGAAGCGATGGACGCTTTTTTTGCCCGAAAAACAAGCGCAGAAGAGTTGAGCCTCTCACAACGTGTATGGAAATACGTCAGCCCCTACAAAGAAGAATTGGAAAACTGCATAGACCTTGCTTTGGGCGAAGGAATCGGCGCTAATAAATTAGCGTCAAAAGTCCAAGAATATTTACGCGACCCCGACAGGTGGTATCGTCGCTTTCGCGTCAAGGCGGGTACTGATAAAGACGGCGAACCTGTGTGGGACAAAATATGGAAACGGCGTATATTCGACAGGGCAACACAGTCGTACAAATGGATAAATGATAATCCGAAAAACTATCATCCGGGACGCGGCGTTTATCGTTCGTCATATCGAAATGCACAGCGCTTATGTCGGACAGAAACCAATATAGCGTATCGTTCTGCCGAATTTGAGCGGTGGCAGCAATTGGATTTTGTTGTCGGCATTGAAATAAAACTATCCAACAATCATCCTGTCACCGACATTTGCGACGGTCTCAAAGGCGTTTATCCCAAATCGTTCAAATGGACAGGTTGGCATCCGCAATGTCGTTGTTATCAAGTACCGGTAATGGCAACGCCGGACGAAATGGATAATATGATAGACAATATATTATCGGGCAAACCGCCGGCTTCGGGCGTGAAAAGTTCCGAAACGATTGAGGAATATCCGGAGGAATTTCAACAATGGATGAGAAACAACGAAGAACGCATCGCGAAGGCTGAAAAACGGGGAACGTTGCCGTATTTTATTAAAGATAACAAAGCCTATATTGAGAATGTGCAGAGCAAGAGCAATATAGCGACAAAAACGCTTGTCGATTACAAAAATATTCCTACACTCGAAAATACGCAAAAACTCATTGATGATTACTATAACAATAAAAATCATAATACCAGCGATTCAAGTGAATTATGGATTCAAGGCAATGAGGATAAAATGCAGGACGTAATGATGGAATTGTTTGAAAATTCAGATTTCGGAATGAATGCAAATACCGACAAATTGGAATCCATATTAAATTCTTACTTCAAAAACCAGATGGAAACAAGTACAAGTGGCGGTTATTTCAATATAAACGAGCGCAAAGAAGAGTCAAAATACCTGTTTGGAACTAATACCGCCACAACCGCCGCTCCCGATTATGAGAAATACGGCTACTTGATGGACAGGGATATTATAAAGAATTATGAGGCGCATAGCAATGGGCAGGGAGCTGCTCAATACGGGGAGTTACAAATCCGGTTTAGGAAAGATAAAGTAGTCGCAACTTTCACTATGCAGGATTCTCTCGATAGCAAACTGATTCCATCATTGACTACGGAACCTAAACTGTCAAGTTTTGGAAAGAATGATGGTCTTTTCAAAGCGTTTTCAGGACAGTCAATAGAAACAACAAGCGCGGTCGATTTTACAAAGAAATATGCAAAGCGTTATATTGAGTTGCAATATCATGGGAAATTAGGCGTTGACGCCATCGAATCAATATTTATACCGGCAGACCAACTGCGACGCGTTAATATGACTTTCCTCAATAGCTTCAGAGGTAAATTTAAAGTTTACACGGAAGAAAACGGAAAACTAAAAGAAGTGTTTTAGCAAATCAGGATTGGCAAGCGTCCTTTCTAATGTTTCGTTATTAATCCAATATCCTTTACCTGTCTTTTTGACGAAGTTTTTTTCCTGCAACCATTCTTCAAGTAACTCTTCGTCGCCCTTGATTATCTCCATCGCTTCACGGTATAACTTTTGCACATCTTCAGCCCCCTTAGGATGGATGTGCGCCTGACACCATCTCAATGCTCCTACGTCAAAATGCGAGGGTTTTACGCGCGGGTTAAAATCGGGGTCTTGCGCGTACCCGTAGAATAATTCTTCATCCTCCAACAAGTATATCAACGTCCCTTTGTCGTTCTTCCACCACATGGGATTCCACCCTATGCCCAGCAGTTTCGGGTATTCATTTACTTTTTCCATAACTTCTACTTTTTTCGGTGCAAAGTTAATAAGTTTTTTCGACTTTCATTTTTTTGACTTTACCCCGCATTGTGGGAACGCGATATAGTTGTCCTGCACGAATAATGCAGAGCCGGTTTTCATACGGCTTTTCGTCTAAGTCGACATTCCACAAACTTGTTTTTTTAATACCGATTATTCCGACTGTCAGATGTTTATAAACCGCTGTTTTTGAGCCGAAATAATAATGCGTTTTTCCATTATATTGTTGTTTTAGCTCTATATGAATTACTTTCAAACCCTTTTTCATCATTTAAGATTTAAAGTTTAAGATTTAAAATTTAAAATTTAAGATTTAAGATTTAAGATTTAAGATTGTTGCTTACGCCAGACGGCATTGCCCAATTTTAAATTTTAAATATGAAATATGAAATATAATAATCATAATTCACTCAAACCCATTGATTTTTTTCTCGCTTTTTTTGTCGAATTACTTGTGTAAGGTAATGCCCATCCCTTTATCTCGGCGACGCTACGATTGAATTTTTCCCATATTTTTTCATCCACAAATTCAAAGTGCATTGTGCCTTTTTTGTAGCCGCGTATGCGAAAAAATCCCCATTCATACTGTTTACCCCATTCAGCTTTCATGTTGTATAAAAAATCGCTTAACCTTGTACAGTTACTGTAGTTCATTCCCGTAATATAACATAACGCTTTTACAATATCATCGACGTCACGGGGGCGGTCTCCGTAACTCAATTCAACTCGATTAGACGGTAGCCATGTTTCATTCCTGCAAATATATGGAATGATAAATTTACGATTTACCACATAGTTAGAATTAGTTTTCCATCTTTCGCCTCCTGTGCAATTTTCTTTCCAGGAGAAACTGCATATTGTTTCAAATGCTTCTACAAGCGTCTGTTTCATTCGGTTACCGTGTGTGCCAACAATGATTTCGAGCATTTTGTAGATGTTTTTCATCGTAAACGGGACATGTATTTGCGTCTCTACGAATTGATTAATCTTTTGTCGTACCCCTTTGGTAGCGTATTTCTCCATATTCATATCAGTAAAGATACGTTGCCATGCCTGTTTTTGTAATTCCTTTTTGTAAGTCTCACGACTAATTTCGTTGTAATTGCTTTTGCACCCTGTAACATAAGCCCCGAATTTAATGCCATACTCTGAAATAGGCTTCGTTAATTCATTGATTTCCTGCGATAAAGGTATAACTTTATCCCAAAGTTTGATTGCGCCCACATATCTGTTAACAATATCGCGAACATAATCATACCTGATAATCCCTTCTTGAAAATATTGCTCTTCGTCGTCAGTCAAAGAAAAATAATCAGCAAATTCATCGTCTCCGGTTTTGGGTTTATACAGCCAAAGACAGGCTACATCTACACCCGTTTTGCGTTCGGCATTCGAAAAGCAGTCGCCCCAATCCTCCTTTCTACCATACATGCTTATGAGTTCAACAATTTTTTCAGCCTTGCTATTACGGGGGTAATTAACAGTATTATTGTTGCAAAGCGAAACAATCATACAGCCTTCCGGAGCTATTTCCCAAGCGTGCAGGATGTGATTCTCATCCGCAGAAAAAGGCGGATTCATCACTATATAATCCACATGCGAAATATCGACAGACTGCACCGTTAGAAAATCGTCGGCAATCAATCGACATTTGCCGGAAACAATCTTTGCCAAATCGCTATTGATTTCGCAGGCAATGACTTCTTTTGCCCCGTATTCTTTCAAATAGTCCACCATATCGCCTTTCCCTGCCGACGGCTCAAGAATGGTTTTGCCGGCAATATCAATGTCGAACATCATTTGTTCGACAACCCGCTTTGGGGTAGGATAAAAATCTCTGTTAAACATTTCAAATATTTAATATGTTTGTTAAACATTTTTTTGTGCAAAGATATATGTTTTATTTGATATAACAAATTTTTTTTGTATGTAATTGAAAATATGGCAAAAAAAATCTTCATGTTTTATAAACATATCTAAAAAATCATTACTTTTGTGCGATTTTTTTAATATGATTTTTTATGAATAAGGCGCTTTTTGACGCTGTAAAAAGCAAAACGAAAGATTGTGGACTTTCAGAGAAGTATGTGCAAAAAATAACCGAGAAAATGGGTGAAAGTATTGCAGATGATTCGACTGACGATAAAGCAATTGAGGATATGGCAAATCGGATTGCAGAAATCGCTGTGGAAACGCAGGGCGAAGCAACCAGATGGGCTACTAAAAATAAAGCTTCCAAATCGGAAAAAACCGAGAAAACGGAGAAAACGGAAGATGCGGGAAAAACCGAGAAAACGGAAGATACGGGAAAACAAGACGCGACACTTGAAAAGTTGGTCGCTCTCGAAAAACAAATTGCGGCATTAGTTGCCGGCAATGCCAAGCAGGAACGTGAAAAGTCCATTTTGTTGGCTCAGAAGCAACACGGTATTCCCGATTGGAGAATGAAAGGGCTTGTGGTCCCGGATGATGTCGAGCCGAATGATTTTTTGGCAGAAATCAAACAAGATTTAATCACTCAAAATCTGATGCCTGCAACGCCAGAAGGCGAAAAAGCGACAACCGAAAAAGCTGTTGATAAAGCAGCTGATTCGTTGCTCGAATCAATTACTGTTAAATGATTTTTTTATGAGAACAAAAAGAACTTCTTTTACAGGGCATCGCCCGATTTTCACCGGCAGCCCGTCTATCGTGCAAGGAGGCTTCAATCTGGATACGGTTTCACAAAAATTCAATGTGGATGACGTTATTCCGGGTGGGACGCTTGCCATTTACGATGAACAAAGCCGATTAGTGAAAATAATTAAAACAGCAAAGGTGATGGAAATCAATGTGAATGACACAAAGATTGTTTCCTTGCATGTTGATGAGTTCTATGAACCTGTTTTCGCTGTTGGCGATAAGGTTTTGGTAAATGTGACAGGAAAGTTTACTGACGCCCCGTCAATTACGAAAATCGAAAAGGGGAAAGGGACTTATGTTGTTACTCTCTCCGCAGCCATTTCAGGCTTGGCGGCAGAGAATATTTTGGTTGAGGTTATAGCTGGCAAAACAGTTACTCCGCCATCAGGTTCGGCTTATGTTGAGGCGGATTTTCGCGGCAATGCCAACGCCGTAACATTGAGAGACTATACCGTTGGCGAGTACGAAACGGCTGTGGACGTCTGCGCAGACACAATGCAATACATGCTTTACGAAAGGCGAGTACCGCCTATTCCTGTGGCGCAAAAGGATTCGACAGGTAATTTTTTACTTGCAAATCCTCACGTCAAATTATCTAAATCGTTTTAAATTAGGAGGTTAATATGCCAAAATCTATTTATTCGACATTTAAGGGGTTGCATAAAGGAGGTACGCCCCTTGATTTTCTCGCAATTTGGAAAAAAACGTTTGAAAAGGCAACAGAGCGAGAGGTAACTCTTTTTCAAAAAACCTATTCCGACAATTGGTTTGCTTACGCAACTCCGCAAATGTCGCTTACGGCTGCGGGCGTGCAAGGCAAATACAATATTCGGTTTATGGCAACGCTGCTTGCCGACGAATCGCCAACGCCACTCCGGCGCTCTGATGGATTCGATATTTGGACAAACGAAATTCCACGTGTGGGACATAAATTTTTCATGAGTTCTACGCGCTTGCGGAGACTGCAAGAAGTTTACGAAAATCCGCGTTTGAACGAAGCGCAGAAAGTTCGCGAAATTGAGCGCACTCTCGTTGCCGACATCGAAGAGGCTTATTTGGGGTGTAAAGATGTTATGGATTTCATTGCGTTGACTGCTTTATCGAATTGGGGCGTTGCAAAATTTCAGCCGGACATTAACAATCCCGGTGGACGCACGTTTGAAATCGACTATAATATGCCTGACGAAAATAAAATCGTTGCCGGCAAATTGTGGAACAAAGCAAACTCGACAGCAGGAAACCTCGACGTCATTTTGCAATTGAATCAAATCATTACTTACCTCAAAGAAAGGGGCATTGCGATTGGCGAAATGCTAATGTCGGAAGCCCTACATACGTTTTTACGTATGGATGCGGGAATCCGCACGATGGTTTACGGTAACGATAAAAAAGCAAAATTTGTCACCGAAACCGATTTGCAGACTTTACTCGACGATAACGGATTGCCACCCATTACACGAATTACTCGTAAGATGGCCATAGACAAAGACGGCAAACGCGAACCTGTTACGCCTTGGAACAGCAATATGATTGCGTTCAAACCGGCGGGAGTTATCGGTGAAATTCAACCTGCTATCGAAGATAGTGAGTTGATTGAAGAACCTGATGTTGATTATGTCAATGCAGGGAATGGGATTCGTATCGCCAAATGGCGTACCGGTGAATCAACCGGACAGCAGGCGGGCGAATATACGCAAGGATCGGGGCGTTTGCTCCCGATTATTAGCGACATCAATGGAATTGCTCAATTTCAAGTGCTTGGATTTGCGGAAAAAACACTTCCTGCGGACAAGTATTTTTGGTTGAAAAACGACTATGATGCTGCTACATAAATTACTGTCAAGTAGGATTTAAGGTATGGCGGGAACATTGACAAAATACGAGGCGTTGTTGGGAGAGTTAGAGCCATATTCTCCCAGTGCGCTGACGCTGAAAAAATCGCTTGCAGATGTGGGTATTGCAGAAACGGAATGGAACAAAGAGTATGCAGCCGAATCGGATAAAACAAATATCGCGAAGGCTGCTATAAGCGTACTCAAGCGCATGATTGTGTTGAGTTCCGATTCAATGGGTAAAACATCGCAAGGATACAGTGTTGACGAACTTCGGAAACGAATTAGGGATTTAGCAACCGAAAACGGTTTCGACATATCGGATTTTGACAAAGTTCCTGCAATTATTGACGGTTCAATGTTGTGGTAAATAAATATCAATCGCCATGAGCAGAAATAACGGGACATTCAAATATAAGACAGTGCAGGAATCCGAACAGGATGAAAACGGTTTTTATACGTCGAGTACAGATTCGGAATGGTTGGACGGTTGCGAATGTTATATCGAGAAATGCTCTCCGGCAAAACAATTAATCGGGACAGACGGTCAAGTTTTTATATATTCTTATGAAATATATATTCCAAAATATTTCAAGGCGAATTTGAGCTTGACAGACAAGTTGAAACTGTTTGGCGAGGATGGAAGCGAAGATGAAATTTCTATCATGGGAATTGATGATTATAATCGTAAAGTGACTATTGTATGGGGATAACACGACAATTCGGCGATGATTTGATTCGCGAACAGGTTGCAGCTTTTCGAGCAAATTTGGAAAATGCGACCACGTTCATGTTGAAATATCTCGGCGAGGAGTTAGTGAAACATGCCAAAGAAATGCACAATTACACCGACCAATCGGGAAATTTGACCAATTCGATAGGTTACGTCGTAGCGCATAAAAAAGAGGTTGTGAGTATCGGCGGATTAGTTTCGGTCGGCGAAGAGACGGGCGGCGAAGAGGCGGGCATGAAGTTGATTAATACGATGGTTAAACGGAATACTGCTGCATTTTCGCTTATCATAGTTGCGGGCATGAATTATGCGGCATACGTCGAAGCTTTGGGCTATAATGTTATTTTACCAGCGGAATTGAAAGCGAAACATGATGTGCCGGCTGCATTTGAACGATTAAGAAAAGTGGCATTGCAAAAAGCGCATGAAAAATTCGGGATATGGATATGATTACAACAGAAGAAATTGCGACAAAAGTTTATCAGAGGCTTAAAGACAGCAATGTAGCATCAATGATAACAGGTACAATCAATTATGGTCGTTCGGACTATACAAAAGAAGATATAGTAATTGTACCCCACGCCATTGAAGGCGAAAAGTCGCTACGTTTCGGGGTTGTCAAAGTCAATATCCACGTGCCGGACATAGTGCGAGGCGCTACCAAGAATCCGACTTATACGACAGATTTTAAACGAATTATAAGCATACGAACAAAAGTTATCGAAGTGTTAAAAAACCATTATGAGGTGGGCGAAGGTTGGAATTGGACAATAGGAATGTTGAACCCGCCAATTAAAGAGCCGAATCACAACGAGCATTTTGTTTCGCTTGACTTGGAAATAACAGTTAGATATAAAATTAAATAATAATTAATTATGGCAAATTTAGTAGGAATAAAAAAGATTTTCGTTGCTGAAGCAAGTTCTTCAGACGCTACACAGATGCCTGCTTACGGCACCAGCTATAGTGATTTGGGCGATGTTTATCAAGAGACGGCGTCATTAAAAGATGACGACCCTACCGTAACGGAACACAAATCCGAAACATCGAGCAAAAAAATTATACTGTCGGAGCAGGGCAGTACCAATATCACCTTATCGCTGATGGACCCAAATTTAGAGTTACTTGCGAGCTATTTTGGCGGCACAATAAGTGGTTCAAGCGGCTTGCGCAAATGGACGCGCCCCCGTCAATTGCCCTCAAAGAATTGGGCTGTCAGAATTTTGGCGGCTGAAGGGCTTACGGTTCAATGTCCGTGCGTAAAAATCACTCCAAAGTTTGACATCACTTATTCGTCAAAGGGAATTATGTTAGTGCCAATGACTATTCAATGTCAGGAACAATTGACATTTGACGAATCAGATGCAGACCCGACAGTATCACTGTAATGTGTTCATGTTTTTTTTTGTTAGTTTAGGGAAAAGCCTCTTTTTGAGGCTTTTCATTTAAGAAAAATAGTAATGGAAGATAATTTGATATTATATTTACCTTTTGACGAAATAGACGGTACGATTGCCTACGATTATTCGGCAAGTCGCGCTGACGGGATTTTATCTGAAGGAGCGCAGTTTACGAAAAACGCCGTGCGTGGCAGGGCATTAGACTTGTTGGGCGGCGAGTGCCTGACTTCAAAATTATTACCACTGGCGTCCGATTTTACTTTGGTTTTTTACGTCAAGTCGAAATTCAATTCATTGGGTTGGCTGTTAAACTTTTCGGGCATTGATAATTATCTTGAAAAATGGATTGATGTAATTCCTGATACGTGGCAATATTTTGCATTTGTCAAACAAGGAGCAACGTTTACCGCCTATTCAAACAATGCCGAAGTTCAAAAAGTATTATTGTCGGCAAATCCTGTTGGGTTTTCGTTAAACGACCCGTCATTATTTGGCTCTAACGTTTGTTTTGACGAGGTTAAAATGTATAATGTTGCCAAAACATTGAATGAGATAATAAAACTGCAATCCGTTTCGCCCGACATAGAATATTATGTTGATGGGCAAAACTTTAAGGATTTTGGGGTTTCAGTCAAAGATTCTTTGGGGTTATTTGGCATGTTGGAAAGGAAAGATTCTCTTTCGATTGATTACGAGAGTTATCATGGAGTTTATTTGCATAAAAAATTTCCGCGCTACAAGGAACGTACAGTAACGCTTGACTGCTTTATCGAGGCTTTGCGTTCCGATTTTACCAATGCCCTATTCAGATTTTTATCATGTTTTGACCGTCCCGAAACACAAAGATTAACAGTAGAATACGACGGTAAAGAAAAGCCGCTTGTTTACGAAGTCTATAGCCCGTCGGCAACCGATATACAAAAACGGTGGACTTACGGCAATGAGTTGATGGTTGGCGAGTTCAAGCTGAAATTAGTTGAATGCGAGCCTGTAAAACGTGTTTTGCGGCATATTGGCGTCACAGCCGATACGCAGGCAACTATAACTGTCAGCACGTATAAGAAGCTGAATATTTATTGGGGAGACGGTACTCGAACTTTCAATATTTCGGGATTGAATCAGCAAATTGCGCATACATACTCCCAGATTGGGACGTATGACATCATTATTACGGGAGTGATTGAGGAAATCGAAGCGTTTGCAACAAATTGCATCGTCGTATGGGACAAATTGATGTAATAAAGAAAGATGGAACGCTGTTAAGTTTGCAGAGCGTTGAGCCGTTTCGTGCGGTTACGTCGGCAGTCCAAAAACGAATGCTGATGGGTGAAGATACTATTCAATTAACAGTTAAGTCCGATGAAATTATTAATTTCGCGATTGGCGATAAAATTGTTGTTTGCGGCGAAGAATATGCAATACGGACACACGCGACACGCGAAATCGTTAGCGATAATCTTTATTCTTACGAATTGACATTCTACGGCGTTATGTACGAGCTGATAAAATCGCAGTACCGCAATACGGATGCAAACGGAAATTCGTCAAAATCGACGTTTGATTTGACTTATGGCTTATCCGACTTTGTGAAAGTGATAATCTATAATCTTAATCGCGATTATTCGGGAATATGGCAGTTCGACGAAGATAATTGTCCTGTAACAGAGCCAAAAACGATGGGTTTTTCAAAACAAAACTGTTTACAGGTATTACAGAGCGTATGCAAAGAGTTTGAATACGAGTTTCGGATTGTTCAGGATAATGGACAGAGAATTATCCAAGTAGGAAATTTCGGGCAAGTAGTAAATCCACCTGCCGGCAATACATTTTTTGAATACGGTAAGGGAAATGGACTGTACAAATTAAAAGAACAAAAAATTGACGACCGTAGCGTCATTACTCGATTATGGATTGAGGGCGGCAATAAAAATCTTAAAGCCGATTATCGCGAATATTCGGACCGTTTGCAATTACCTTATCCACAACGGCTCAATACGCTGGAACATATTTTATCCGATGGGACGGTCATTGTTGCCGGTTCGCAAACAATCGGCATTGCGGACGATGCAAAACGATATTTCGAAGACGCCGATTTAAGAAATCGAATCGGAAGCATTGAGGATACCGAATATTTTGAGGATATTTATCCGCATCGCACTGGGATTGTGACTGCATTAGGCGGCGACATTTATTCATTTGTCGATTCTGAGATGGATTTTGATTTAAATGAAAATGACGGCAATAACACGAAATGGCTGATTGCGGGCGTTAGCGCTAAAATCAATTTCATCACCGGTAAACTTGCCGGACAACAGTTTGAATTGAGCGCTTACATCCATTCGACAAAAACATTCACGATTATCAAATATGCCGACGAACGCGGCCTATCATTTCCAACAGACGAATCGGAAGCGTTTCGCGTCGGCGTAGGCGATAAATACGTGATTACGGATATAAATTTGCCCGCGCAATATGTTGCGAATGCTGAAGAAAATCTTTGGTATGCCGGATTAGATAAATTCATGGATAGAAAACAACCGTGGGCGCAATATATTTTGACGTTTGACCGATTGTATTTTATAGAATCAATGCCGGATGATTCCGAAACGTTAATTTTTAACGTTGGCGATTACGTGCCTATTAAAGATGCTCGGTTCGATATTGAAAAAACCATTCGTATTCAACAGACGTCGCGTAATCTGATGTTGGAACACGATTATACTCTTACGCTTTCGGACACAACGGCAATTTCGATTTTAACCCAAACGGTTTTAGATGTTATCGAACACGATAATATAATAGAAATAAACCGTTTGCGAGATTTGAACAAGGCGCGTCGCAGTTGGCGCACGACAGAGGAATTGCGTACAATGGTTTATGATACGGACGGCTATTTCGACGCTGGAAATATTCGTCCTAACAGCATTGATACCAATATGTTAACTGTCGGCTCGAAATCACAGCAGTTTATTCTTGAAAATATCATATTACAGGCAAACGTAAATGGTTTGCCTAATCAATTTGCAGCCACAGCGGGTAAATTAATACATCTGACTATCAATTCTAACGAAGCGCGAACATGGAATATTTCGGCTATAAGCGCAACTCTGGAAAACGCATCCGGATATTATGTATTTGCAAAATGCAGCAAAAGCGGTTCAACCGGAATATTTTACATAACTCAAACACAAATGAAGTTTGAGGATGAAAGCGATACAGACAATTATTATTTTTTAGTCGGAATAATCGGCAGCGTCAATCAAAATTTCCGCGATTTTACAACGACATACGGGTTTACGCGAATCAACGGAAATACAATCACGACAGGCAAAATTCAAAGCAGCGGCGGCACAGGAAGTTTTTTTGATTTGGATAACAACCAATTCCGAATTGGAGATGGCACAAAGGGTTTGGGTTGGAACGAAAACAACAACGG
>JAITKY010000094.1 GCA_031278135.1 Prevotellaceae bacterium
AAGGTGCGCACCTTTTTTCCCGAAATTTTTTTATCTTTTTTCAAATTTCAGATTGTTTAACATCACCTTTAAATCTTCTCCCGGACGGAAAATCACTTTCTTCGTTTTAATCATCGAAGATGTGAACTTATCTTCCGTTTCGGCGCCTTCGCTGCCTATGCTAACCTGAAACGAACCAAAATCTCCGAAACGTACGATTTTGTTTCCTTCCAAATTCACAGTCAGCACCTGATTTAAGGCTTCCAGCACCGCCAAAGTGTCGGCATAATTAACCGTACAGCGTTGAGTAATTTCTTTACCCAAATCTTTCAGGCTAACATCGCCGTCGCTTTTGGACTGTGCATACCATTTCTTGGGTTCATCTGGCTTTTGCAGATTACTTCTCTGAACTAAATTGTATTTTATTGCCATACTAAAAACATTTTATAATTAGTGTATATTTTTCTTCTATTCCTGATATATATTTTTTTAAGGAAATACTTTTTGTTAAAGCGGTTTTCAAAATAGTTAAAATGAAAAAACCTCGAAAAGAAAAACATTCTTTCCAAAAACTGAAATATTTTTTTACTAATGAAATTTGATAAAGATGCTCGCCATCCGCCAATAAAACGGTTAAATGACGTAACTGCTTGATTACTTCTCTCTCTCTCTCTCTCTCTCTCTCTCTAATTGATGTTTTTCAAAACGTTCAAAGCGCTCAGCAATAGAGGATAATACAGAAAAAACCTTTCCTTTTTCCTCTCTCAAATCGCCTTTTCCGCTGCATCCATTTTTCGCTATGCCTAAAAATCTAACCATAATATTTAAAGCCTTTTGCTATCTTTTACTACAATCGTTATGCCATTAATTAAAGAAATAACGCGGCAAAGGTACAACTAATTTTTAATTCACCAAATTAACAGGTTAAAAAAATTATTCTATTTTAACGCTATTTGTACACCCTCTACGCCCCCCAAAAAATATAAAAATGATGTATTTTCGGATTATTTTATATATTTGCGAATTAAAAATATAGTAATTTTTAAAGAAAAATGAAATTAATATTTGAAGTAATATAGTGTTTAACAATAAAATATGAACGAATGGAAAGTATGTTAAATCTTCTACCGAAAAATGTATTTTGCTATTTCGATGATATATGCAAAATCCCGCGTCCGTCGAAAAAAGAAGAAAAAATTGTGGCATATCTGATTGACTTTGCAGAAAAACATTCCTTGGAATATAAAAAAGATGAAGTTGGGAATGTCCTTATATTCAAACCCGCAACAAAAGGGATGGAAAAAGTGAAAACCGTAGTGTTACAGAGTCATGTTGATATGGTTGGTGAAAAAAACGATGGTGTTGTTCACGATTTCGAAAACGATCCGATTGTACCGTATATCGAAGATGGCTGGGTTAAAGCCATGGGGACAACTTTAGGCGCTGATTGTGGAATAGGAATGGCGGCAATGCTTGCAGCGCTTGCAGACGAGGAAATTAAACACGGCGCTTTGGAATGTCTTTTTACCGTTGACGAAGAAACAGGCTTGACAGGAGCGAAAGCGTTACCCAAAAAATTCTTTTCGGGAAAAATACTGATCAACCTTGATTCTGAAGACGATGGGGAACTGTTCATTGGTTGCGCCGGCGGAATCGACACAACAATCCGGCTGACATATACGACCGAACCTGTGCCGTCGGATTATGTCGGCTACAAACTGTCGATAAAGGGTTTGTTGGGCGGACATTCAGGCGACGATATCAACAAAGGACGCCCTAACGCTATAAAACTCCTGAACCGCTTTTTGTGGCGTATGTCTATGAAATATGATTTCAGAATAAACGCTTACGAGGGAGGAAATCTCAGAAACGCCATTCCGAGAGAAGCCTCTGCAATTTTCTGTATCAGTAGCGATTTAGTATCCAAAATCCTGAAAAATTATTCTAATTTCAGGCGTCATCTCGAAGATGAATACCGTCATGTCGAAAAAGAAATGCAGATCGAATTTGTGAAAGTCGAAACTCCTCATCATGTTATCGACGAAATCAGTCAGTTAGACCTTTTGGCAGCCATACAGGCATGTCCTTCGGGAGTTATCGCCATGAGTACAAAAATTGACGGGCTGGTCGAAACATCTACGAATTTGGCTTCGGTGAAGTTTGTACACGGGAGGGAAGCGCTGATAACCACAAGTCAACGCAGTTCAATCAAAAGCAAACTCTACGACGCTGTCGATACGGTAAAAAGTCTGTTTTCGCTCACAAGCGCAAGAGTTACAACTTCAAATGCTTACCCCGGTTGGGAGCCAGACACCAATTCCGAAATACTCGGGATAACAAAAAACGTTTATAAAAAACTGTTCAACGAAGAACCGAAAGTTAAGGCTGTTCACGCGGGACTCGAATGCGGACTGTTTTCGGAAAAATATCCCGCTCTGGATATGATTTCGTTTGGTCCGACAATCAAAGACGTACATTCACCCGGTGAAAAACTCGAAATCACTACAGTAAATAAATTTTGGACACTGTTAAAAAACGTACTTGCCGAAATCCCTGTACAGGAATAAAATACTTTATTGAGTGATAAGTGATGAGTGCAATCTTAAATCACCAATTAATAAAGTGTCGTCGTTGCGGGAGGTTGTTATACCTTATTAATTTTCCATTCATAAGTGTAAACCTATTTCAGGACATGATACATTAGTTATATATATTGACAAAAAGTTATACCTTTGCGGCGTATTTTGTTAAAATTAAATTGGATAGATAAAGAAATGATAACTGTACGAAAAGCGTCGATAGATGACATTTTTTTGATAAACGGCGTTGCATCAGTAGTTTGGCCTGCGACATACTCGAATATGATGTCGAAGGAACAGTTGGATTACATGTTTAATATGATGTATTCGCCAGATTCGATACGGGCGCAGATGACGGAAAAGAAACATAACTATTTCATTTTGTTCGAGAACGCCATCCCTGCCGGATATATTGCCGTACACATTGTCGAAAATTCAATTTTGTATCTTGAGAAGATATATGTTTTACCATCGGCTCAGGGTAAAGGCTTTGGTGTCATGCTGATAGACAAAGCCAAAGAATTTGCGGCGGAACATTCGCTGAAAAGTATCAGGCTGAATGTCAATAGAGATAACAAATCGCGTTATTTCTATGAACATCTTGGATTTGAAATTATTTCGCAGAGAGATTTGCACATCGGTTGCGGATTTTATATGAACGACTATATTATGGAAAAACAATTGACATGAAAATATTGGCAATCAGAGGTAAAAACCTTGCATCGCTGGAAGGAGAATTCAGTATTGATTTTGAAGTTGAGCCGTTGAAATCGGCTGGTATATTTGCGATTACCGGGCCTACCGGCGCAGGAAAATCGACCATATTAGATGCGATGTGTCTTGCTTTGTTCGACAGTGCGCCGAGAATCAGCAAAATAGAACGGAACATTCAGATAAGCGATGTTTCGGATACAGCAATAAGTCAAACAGATAGCCGGATTATTCTGCGTAAGGGGGCGAGCGAAGGACGCGCCGAAGTAGATTTTATTGCCCTGACAGGAGAAAAATACCGTTCTATATGGAGCGTCAACCGTCAAAAAAACAAGTACGATGGAATATTGCAAAACACCGAAATCAAGTTATACAATTTGCGTACGGGCTTCGAAGAAAAAGGAACGAAAAAACAACTGTTGACAAAAATAACCCATCTCACAGGCTTGACATTTAATCAGTTTATCCGAGCCGTATTGCTGGCTCAGGGCGATTTTGCCACATTTCTGAAAGCAAAACAGAGCGATAAAGCCGAATTGCTTGAAAAATTGACAGGTATGGATATATATTCGAAAATATCCACAACGATTTTCCGGAAAACAAAAGAAGCAGTCGAAAGGCTCACCCTGTTGCAACAGCGAATTGAAAGCATCGAGTTATTGACAGAAGAAGAAATTATCGATTTATGTCAGCAAAAACAGCGGATCAACAAAGAATTAGAACCGATGAAAGATATTTTGTCGAACATCGATAAAAAAATTGAATGGATAAAGCAGTATGAAGAATTTTTGAAAGAAACAGTCGAAGCTGAAACCGAATTGAAACAAGCAACACAAAACATCGAAGCAGCAAAACCACGATACGCATACATTGAGATTTTGGATCTGTCCCTCGAAATTCGAGATGTTTACATCAACATGGAAAACAAAGTCGATCAAGTGAAGAAACTGAAATCTAACCTTTTGTCGCAGACATCGCAACTACAAAAGTACGAAGAGACAATTTCCGCTTTCGATATTAAATTGCAGGAAACTAAAAGCAATCTGGACAGGATGGAACAGGATTTTACAAAGTTAAAACCATCGATTGCACGGAGTAAAGAATTGTATATCAAGATACAGTCGGCAAAAGAAAAATTTGCCGAAACTGAAAAAGAACTCAACCTGAAAAACAAACAAAAAGTTAAGTCCGAAACAAATATCCTCAATATCAACAAAAACCTTGCCGAAACAAAACAACGTTCGGATATTATCAACGAATGGTTTAAAGAAAAAGATTCGTTAAAAGAAATCATTCAACAGGTTGATTTGATTGTTACTACGCTTGATGACATCCGGTTTGTAGAAACACAAATCGAAACGGCGTACAAAAATCTGGCAACGAATAATGAACTTCTGATATCGCAGAAAGAAATTCTCAAACAATTGGAAAAAGAATCGGAACAGTTAAACAGGCTGTTACCAGCGGAAATACTGAATCTGCGTGAGAAACTGAAAGAAAACGAACCCTGTCCCGTTTGCGGAAGCGTTCATCATCCGTTCAAAACCGGAGTAAGTCAGAGTACAAAGGTCAATGAGGAAGAATTGGAACAGAAAAAAAAGGAAACGGCAAATTCCATTGCCGAAATAAACAAAAAAATCGAATCGTTAAAAGAAAGCATAACCCAACTCGACACGCTTGTCAAAGGTTACGAAACACAATACAACAATGCTATAGACCGAATCGACAAACCTTTACATACGATTAAGAACTGGAAAAACTTCGTAAGCAACGGCGTTTTACAGGAACGACTGTCGAATTTCGCAATTCAATGGAAAAAAAACGAGGAAGAACAAACGAAAAATCTGAGACAAATAGAATTATACGGTGAAAAATTAAATGCCGAAAACACTGTTCTGGTTGATATTTCCGCCGAATGTCTTCGTAAGGAAACACTTTTAAAAGAAACATCATCAACGCTCGAATCGCTTGTAAACGAACACGCTGCTCTTCTTGAAGGTAAACAGGCCGACGAAGTGGAATCGTTATACAACAGCGCAATAGAGAGCCAATCGACAAAATACGGGAATCAAAAAAACGAAAAAGCAGAAATCGAAAGCAAGAAATCCGAAACGACGGGCATCATTTCGCAAATACAGGAAAATATCGAAGTTTTTTCTACGCAAATAACAGAATTAAAGGAGTCTGTGGATAAATGGCTACAGAATAACAGACATCAAATAACGCAGGACATCTTGAAAGATTTGGTTTCAAAATCGCATACATGGATTGCCAGCGAAAAGAAGGAGTTAGCGAATCTCAAAGATAAGGAAACACGATTTACAGTTACCTGCAAGGAACGAAACGCACGTCTGCAAAAGCATAATGAATCGCCATACAAAACTGATGATAAGGAAAATAAGGAATCGCTGAAACAACTTTTCGACAACACCGTGAAAAAAGAAAAAGAATTGAAACAGCAACAAACGAGCATCGATGTGTCGCTTGCAAAACAGAACGATAACGAAAAACTTGTCAAATCGCTTGACATCGAGTTGAAAACAAAGACGGAAATCTGCGAACAATGGAAGAAACTCAATGAATTTCTGGGCTCTTCCGACGGACACAAGTTTAAAAACATCATCCAAAGTTATACTATGGATATTTTGCTTGGTTATACCAATAAACATCTGGAAGTCTTGACGAAACGCTATCAGTTGGAAAAAGCGGGCGACACTCTGGCTTTGCAGGTTATCGACAACGACATGCTCGGCGAAGTGCGCACAATACATTCATTGTCGGGAGGCGAGTCGTTTCTGATATCTTTATCGCTGGCGTTGGGTTTATCGTCTTTGTCGTCGAACCGGATGCAGATAGAATCGCTGTTTATCGACGAAGGTTTTGGCTCGCTCGACACTGATACTCTGAACGTAGCAATCGACGCTCTGGAAAACCTGTACACCCAGGGACGAAAAATCGGAATCATCTCGCATGTCGGCGAAATGAGAATCCCAACGCAGATAAAAGTCGTTAAATCAATAAACGGAAAAAGCGAAATCAAAATAACGTCACTGTAAATATCCTGTACAGTGGCGGATTAATTCGGGTGTACGACAAAATTCCCTTTTCCCAGATTTGTGTGAATCTGTGGATCCTTTTATCCACAGATTT
>JAITKY010000125.1 GCA_031278135.1 Prevotellaceae bacterium
CAAATCGACGACAAAGGTTATACTATACCATACGCCGCAAATGGCAAACGAACAATGAAAATCGGCGTTGAGTTCAGCAGGGAAATACGGGGAATAACGAATTGGAAAACAGAAGAGGGAAAATGAATTGTATTTTAAAATAATAAAAAGATGTCAACAACAAGAAAATTGCCTATCGGCATACAGGATTTTGAAGATTTAAAAACAAACGGTTATTTATATGTAGATAAAACAGAGTATGTATACCGTTTGGAGACTATGGGAAATCCGTATTTTCTCGGACGTCCGCGTCGCTTTCTATCTGAACCTTAACAAGTTCTATTTCTCGTTTCCTGGGGTCTATGACCTTTACCGGCAAAACATCCGACTCAACTGAATACTTTTTTAATTTGAACGACTTACACATACATAATCATAACCTTTGTCCGTTATCATTTTTAAATTAGCTTCCGTAGATTTGCCACTACAATTTTCGGATAGACACTAATTAACACAAAGAATTTCATTCGTTTTCGGGATAATTTTGTTCATTCTTTCATTCTGATAATTCTGATTCGATTTGGAAGTTTATATTTTTTTCGTACCTTTGCGCCTCGTTTTATTAAGATTAAACAGGATTATAACGATTGTAAGTATTTATGGGACGGGCATTTGAATATCGTAAAGCAACAAAATTGAAACGTTGGGGCAATATGGCAAGAGTATTTACCAAACTTGGTAAACAGATCACCATAGCCGCAAAATCGGGGACCGACCCCGCTACAAATCCGAGCCTCAGGGCTATCATTCAGAATGCAAAAGCCGAAAATATGCCCAAAGAGAATATCGAAAGGGCAGTAAAACGGGCTGTCGAAAAAGACCAGTCAGATTACAAAGAAGTAATTTACGAAGGCTATGGACCTTATGGAGTGGCGTTTATCATCGAAACAGCTACCGACAATCCTACAAGAACCGTTGCGAACATACGCAGTTATTTTAATAAGTATGGCGGTTCGCTGGGAACTTCGGGAAGCGTGGAATTTATGTTCGATCATCAATGTGTTTTTAAAGTCAGCGCCAAAGAAGGAGTAGATATCGAAGAACTTGAGCTTGAACTCATTGACTGTGGCGCCGAAGAATTATTCCCCGACGAAAATCAGATAGTGATTTACGGAGCGTTCGAATCATTCGGCAATATCCAAAAATATCTTGAAGAGAATGGTTACGAGATAATTAACGCAAGTTTCGACAGAATCCCCACAGGAGAATTAAAAACACTTGCTACGGAGCAAACTGTTGAATTAAATAAACTTATAGAAAAATTTCACGACGACGACGATGTTCAGAACGTATTTCACAACATGTCCGAATCGGAAGAACAAATAGGAGAATGAATATGTTTGGAAGTCCCGGATCACAAATGCCTGTAGTAGTAAAAAATCTGTTAATAATCAACGGATTGATGTTTTTAGCACGTTTTCTGTTCGAAGATTTCATGATTGGGACATTTTCGCTTTTCTATCCGGCATCTCCGTTTTTCAAGTTTTTTCAGTTGCTCACTCACATGTTCATGCACGCCGATTTGATGCATTTGTTCTTCAATATGTATGCATTATGGCTATTTGGCGCTATGATAGAGAGTGTTTGGGGCGGCAAGAAATTTTTGATGTACTATTTAATAACTGGTTTGGGCGCCGCTTGTTTGCATCTGTTGATAGAATATCTGAAAATAAAGAATTTGAATGTCATTGAACATTATTCCGAGATAGCGCAAATTTACAACACACCCATGTTGGGTGCTTCGGGAGCAGTGTTCGGAGTTTTGCTTGCTTTCGGAATGATGTTTCCGAACACGGTTTTGCAACTTATCATACCTCCCGTTCGATTGAAAGCAATCTGGTTAGTAGTGATATACGGCGGTTTGGAACTGTTTTTCGGAGTAACTCAGACGACGGCGGGAGTCGCCCATTTTGCACATATTGGCGGGATGCTGTTCGGGTTTATTCTGGTATCGTACTGGAAATCCAAAGGGACTTTGTTCAAGAACGATGATTATTAGTAATTTATTATCTATTATATAATTAACATTGATTTTAAAAAAAAAATAAAGATTAGAAAAAATGATTTTAGGATTAATTCTTTTGCAGGCTACAGGGATAGCGAATGTAGGTGCAACAATCGGAGCAGGAATCGCAATTGTTGGAGCAGCGATAGGTATTGGAAAAATAGGCAGTTCGGCGTTGGAAGCCATTGCACGTCAACCTGAAAAGACAAACGACATCAGGTCGAGTATGATACTTGCTGCGGCATTGATCGAAGGCGCCACGTTTTTTGCGATTATAGTGTGTATCTTGGCGTTGATACTATAATAACAGGTTAATCGACAAGAGTATGGATCTTTTCAAACCGGATGTAGGATTACTGTTTTGGATGTTGATTTCGTTTGTGATATTGTTTGTCATTTTACGGAAATATGCATGGACCGGTATTTTGAAGGGTATCAACGAAAGAAACAAACATATCGAAGAAACCTTGATATCGGCACAAAAAGCCAAAGAGCAGTTAGACGAATTTCAACGTGAAAGTCAGGAAATTATCTATCATGCAAAAGAGGAACAGATTAAGATGCTGCAGGAAGGTAAACGAATAAAAGACTCTATCATCAGTGAAGCGAAAGAACAGGCTCGCACCGAAGCAGAAAAAATTATCGACGAAGCGCATAAGTTCATCGACAAACAAAAAGATGAGGCTATTAAGGAGATAGACAGGAAAGTAGCGAATCTGTCGATAGATGTTGCGGAAATCATTCTCAAGAAAAAATTGGAAGATGCCGAAGAACAAAAAGCGCTTGCACGAAAATTGATTGTCAAAATGAGTGAAACAGTTGAAAATTAAATCTTTCAGGCAATGAATATGGCAACTATCGGTACATTGTCGTCGCGATATGCACGGGCATTTTATGCTTATGCGTTGGATAGCAATGAGGAAGACAAAGTATATGACGAAATGAAATTTTTGTTGCACAGTTATTTGTTTGTTCCCGAATTGAAAAAGTTTCTGCAAAGTCCTGTTCTCACGCTTGAGACCAAGATACAGGCGCTGGAAACGGCTTCGGGTGGCAATGTTACAAAATCGTCCCGACAGTTTTACGAATTTGTTTTCGACAAAGAAAAGCACGATTTGCTGTTGTATATTGCATCGGCTTACCTGTCTGTGTACCGGAAAGCAAAAAATCTTGTGTATGTGGATTTAATAACTGCTGTTGAACCTGATAACGAGTTTATCGACAGTATTAAAAATCACATTTTGAAAGAATATAACGACAATACCATTATTGAAATATCGATAAGTATAGACCCCGACATAATCGGCGGATTTATCCTTAACGTCGATGGTAAACAATTGGATTTAAGTATTAAAGGAGAATTAAAAAATTTACGGAAATCAATATTAAAAAATTTATAAAAAAATGCAGACAGATTTGCAAAAAATCGTATCAATCTCCGGACAGCCGGGTTTGTACAAATATCTTTCCCAAGTGCGTCATGGGATTATCGTCGAAAGCATAAAAGACGGAAAACGGACTTGTATCTCCGCTTCGACAAAAATCAGTTCGTTGGCGGAAATAACCATCTATACCAACAACGGAAACGATTTGCTCCTGAAAGAAATTCTATTGAAAATCAAGGACAACACAGATGGCGAACAGGCAATATCGCACAAATCGCCCACCGATGAACTGATGGCTTATTTCGAAAAAGTTGTTCCTGAATACAATAAGGAAAAGGTGTATCCACATCATGTCAAGAAAATGATCGAATGGTATAATATCCTGCAAGAAAATCAATTACTCGATTTCGCTGAAGAGGAAGAAGAAAATACGGAAGCCGCCGAAGACGAAGATACTTCTGCGACAGAGTAATTTTCTTTGTGGGAAAAAATCATTTCAGTTTATTTTTCGAAAAACGCCTTGTGATATATCGTCCCAGAATACTTAATATCAGGACAATTACCGTAAGCGTCAAAGCGGCGGCGTATGCCCTGTCCTGCACTTCTTTGATTGGGCTACTCAATTGGAAGAAAACCGACAGTGGCAATGTGGCTGCCGGTTGAGACAGCGATTCCGGTATCCGGTCGGTGTATCCTGCTGTAAACATGACTGCTGCGGCGTCGCCTATGGCTCGTCCTATTGACAGAAGCGTTGCCGTTGCTATTCCGGGAGCAATCTGTCGAAGCGCTACCGAAATTGTTTCGAAACGTGTGGCTCCCAACGAATAAGCCACATCCAGAATGTCGCGTGGAAATTGTCGTGCCACTTCGTCCATCGAGCGAATAAATATCGGTATAATCAGCAAGGTAATCACAATAATCCCTCCCGACAGCGAAGCCCGTAACCCGAAATAAATCATAATAGCAAACCCGAAAGCGCCATATACAATCGAAGGTATCCCGAAAAGCACATCGTAGGACATTCGAGCGACGTATGCCCATTTCGACCTCCTTTTTACGTAAATATTCAAATAAAACACCACCGGAATGCTGATTATCAAGCCTAAAACAGTAGATGCCCCCACAATATACAGCGAACCCACAATTGCATTCAGAAAACCACCGCCTTTTCCGACATAAAAACCGCCGCCGGGAAGTTTGGTGATCATATCCCAATTCATTGCGTGCCACCCTTTTATCACGATGGTACAAATAATACTGATGACGAAGGCAAAAACTGTCAAAGTAGCCAAAATCATCAACGTTTTAAATATTTTCTCTTCTATAAACCTCATAACAATTAACAATTAACAATTAACATCTCATCATCTCTCATCACTCATCATTCATCATTCTCTCATAATCCATAATTTCGTTCCATTCTGTATAAAACGATGCGCGACACCAGATTAAACAACAATACTACTACAAACAGAATCAAAGCGGCAAACATCAACGCAGCGTCGTAGAGCGGTAACGACAACATGTCGCCGTAGTTGTTAGCAATCAGCGCCGGTAATGGATAACAGGCATTGAATATCGAATGCGGCACTTCAGGAAGATTTCCGCAAACCATCAGGACTGCAATAGTTTCGCCGAAAGCTCTCGAAACGGCAAGGACTATCGCCGCTATAATTCCGGGCAAAGTTTTTCGGAGAACAACGCATTTTGTTGTTTGCCATTTTGTTGCGCCGAGCGATATCGAAGCTTCGCGCAATTCCTCCGGCGCTGACGTGAAAAGTTCGATAAAAAGACTTACCAAAAGCGGTAAAATCATCACACCAAGGACAATAGCGCCGGCAAGAACAGTGTATCCGGTCGAAAACTCCACGAAATGAGGCGCAAGTTTTTCGGCAATCAGCGGAACGATTAACAATGAACCCCATACGCCGTATATCACCGACGGAAGCCCTGCCAAAATGTCCAATGCCGGAAAAACATATTTTCGTACATTCGGCTTTGCATACTCGGTGAGATAAATGGCTGTGAGCAAGGATACAGGCACAGCAATTATCACAGCAAAAGCCGTTACCCAAAGCGTACCCATAATAAACGGAAAAAATCCAAATTCACCTTTTACAGGCTTCCAACTGCTCGAAAAAAGCAATTCCGGAAGCGAATAACTTTCGAATACCGGAGCAGATTTTATGAAAAGCCCAATACCCATTACTACTACTAACAACATGGTAATGAGCGTCAAAATAAACATTACTCCACTCGCAACTTTTTCTTTCAATATGCGGATTCCTGTCATACAATACAAAATTTTACCGCTACAAAGTAACAAAGAAAAATTGAAAATCGAGAATTGAGCACGTAGATGACATAAATTTTTGCAGATTTTTTCATTTTCCTATGGAGAATTTAGGAAACATAATGCCGATTAGTAAACCGGTTGTTCTATTTGAGGAAACAAATCGCAACAAAAAATTTTACTGTACACCCGCCATTTATGCAATTTATTAAAAAAAAAACATTACCTTTGCATTCGATTTGTATATTGGAATTGCTGTTTTTAGTGAAATGAAATGAACGAAGATTTTCTACAATTTATCTGGAATTTAGGATTATACGATTCGGCGAACCTCACGACGACTGAGGGTGAATATGTGGAAGTGCTTTCTGCGGGCGTTCGGAACAGGGATTCGGGTCCCGATTTTTACAACGCAAAAGTCCGGATAGGCGACACTCTCTGGGCTGGAACGGTGGAAATACACAAAAAATCGTCCGAATGGAATGTACATGGACATCAGAACGATAACGCTTACAATAACGTTATTCTTCACGTCGTTGAAAAAAACGATGCAATGATAAAGCGTAAAAACGGTGAAATAATTCCCTGTGTAGAAATCACTTATCCCGAAGATTTCAAGCGACGGTATCTCGAACTTTCCGAATCCAAACAACATATTCCCTGTGCAAATTACATTCCGGAAGTCGATGATTTCAAAGTGCAGTTCTGGTTGAGCAGACTTGCCGCCGAAAGACTCGAACTTAAAACAGCCGGTATCAGCGCATTAATGGATGAAACATATAGCGATCTGGAAGAAGTTTTTCACTGCATACTGTTCAAATATTTCGGATTCAAAACCAATGCCCTGCCTTTCGAGATGCTCGCAAAAAGTTTGCCGGCGCAATTGTTGCGGAAATACAGTCATTCTTTGTTGTCTGTCGAATCGTTGCTGTTCGGTCAGGCAGGATTGCTCGATATTGACGCCGCAGACGAATATTCTCACAGTTTAATATCGGAATATCAATTTCTTAAAAAGAAACATAATCTTATTGCGATGGATAAAAGTATCTGGAAATATGCCAAACTCCGTCCGGTGAACTTTCCAACAATACGTATCGCACAGATGGCTGCCATATTGAGTAAATATCAGAGTTTGTGGGAGGTAGTTGTAACTTTGGAGAATATAAAGGACATTTACAGCATTTTTGATGTAACGGCGTCGGAATATTGGGACAATCACTACGTTTTCGGAAAAATATCATCTAAAACTTCATCCAAACGGTTTGGTAAAAATGCTGTCGATAATTTGATTATTAACGTATTGGCGCCTATGATTTTTACATATTCCATTTACAGGGGCGACGAAGTGTTGAAAGAACGGGCGATATATTTTCTGGAGTCTTTGGATGCCGAATCCAATTCTGTTGTTAATGAATGGGTTCAATGTGGAATCAAGCCGGTTAATGCTTTCCAGACACAGGCTTTACTTCATTTGCAAACGGAGTACTGCGCCGCCAAAAAATGTCTTAAATGCGCTATAGGTAAAGAAGTTATTCAAAACATAATAAAAACAAACATTTAAATGAATCATGGATTTCTCAAAGTAGCAGCCGCAATTCCCGAAGTGAAAGTTGCCGATTGCGAATTTAATGCCGCCCAAATCAGGAAAATGGCAGAATCGGCAAACGCTCGGGGCGTCGAAATAATCTGTTTCCCCGAACTTGCGATAACATCCTATACCTGTGGTGATTTGTTCTTTCAGGAACTTTTGCTGGAGAGCGCAAAAAATGCTCTGATAAAATTGGTGAACGATACTTCGACGCTTGATATTATCGTTGTCGCAGGATTGCCTTTGATGCTTAAAGACAAGATATTCAATGTCGCTGCGGTATTCGGCAGAGGACGAATATACGGATTTGTTCCGAAAATATATTTGCCTAATTATGGCGAATATTACGAAAAACGCTGGTTTGCACCGGCAAACGACAACGCCGGCAACGAAATTTATTTTGATGCCGAAACGCCGGAATCAACAGGAAAATCAATCACAAAAAAGTATTATCCTTTTACTCCCAATCTGTTGTTGGGCAACAGCAAAGTGAAATTTGCAGTGGAAATATGCGAAGATTTATGGGTTCCCAATCCGCCGAGCGCTGGACACTGTATAGCTGGAGCGCATGTAATACTCAATCCTTCGGCGAGTAACGAATTGATTGGCAAACACGAATACCGGAAAACGCTTGTAGGGCAACAATCGGCGCGATGCATGGCCGGATATGTTTATTCCGGCTCGGGCTGGGGCGAATCGACCACTGACACAGTGTTTTCGGGCAATGCGATGATATTCGAAAATGGCGTTATGCTGAACGAAGCCGAAAGATTTTCGTTCGACGAACAGATTGTCGTCTCGGACATCGACACCGACAGACTGCGGTCGTCACGTGCAAAAAACACTTCGTTCACCAATTATACTGATAATAACCACATCTTTTTGCCGATAGACTTTCCCGAAAAAAACGCAAAAATATCCCGCAGTATCAATCCAAAACCTTTTATCCCGAAATCCGAAGAAAGTTTCAACGAAATATTTTCGATTCAGGTTGGCGGACTTGCTAAACGAATTATGCACACAGGAATACAAAAACAGGTCATTGGCATTTCCGGTGGTCTTGATTCCACTTTGGCTCTTTTGGTCTGCATAAAAACTTGCGACAAACTGAAAATCCCACGTGGAAATATCATTGGCGTTACGATGCCCGGATTCGGAACAACCAAACGTACTTATAACAATGCTGTCGCGTTGATGAAAGAACTCGGAATCGCTATCCGTAAAATCGACATAACCAAAGCCTGTTCGCAACATTTCGAAGACATCGGTCATAATCCGGATATTCACGACATTACGTACGAAAATACTCAAGCACGGGAACGTACGCAAATATTGATGGACATCGCAAACCAGTGTAACGGCTTGGTAATCGGCACCGGCGACCTGTCGGAACTTGCGCTCGGATGGACAACTTACAATGGCGACCATATATCGATGTATGCGGTCAATGTCAGTATTCCCAAAACATTAGTACGCAGTCTTGTCGCATGGATTGCAGACACTCAATTCGAAGAAAATGTCAGAAAAACTCTGAAAGATATTCTCGACACCCCGATATCTCCGGAATTGCTGCCCGCCGGTGGACGACAAATGATTACGCAAGCAACCGAAGAGATTGTCGGTCCTTACGATCTGCACGATTTTTTTCTGTACTATCTGTTACGGCTCGGATATTCGCCTTCCAAAATTTTCTTCCTTGCAAAAATCGCATTTGCAGGGATTTACGAACAGTCAACCATTCTTAAATGGATGAAAGTGTTATACAAAAGATTTTTTACACAACAATTCAAACGCTCATGTTTGCCCGATGGACCAAAAGTCGGTTCGGTGAACCTGTCGCCGCGTGGCGATTGGCGAATGCCAAGCGATGCAAGTTATGCACTGTGGATGAAAGAATTGTCAGAATTACAGGATTAATGAGCAAATAATACAAATTGTATCAGCCGACGCTTTTTTTGCGAACTAAAGTTTCGAATCTTTTTCGCATATAAGTTGCTATAAATTTGGATAGTGTGAGTTTTCGGACTGACACTGTATACAAAATCTTATGTTACTTATGCATTGTTCGTCCATTCACCTTATTACACGCAAAATGATAGACCAATAAGATAATAAGGTTAATATGGGTGTGTAACAAAAAAAATGTTTGATTAAAAAAAGAATTACTACATTTGCACCGTAAAAGACGTAATAATTATTATAAATTGTATGTATATGAATCTTTTTTTCTCAAATTATTCGCTCTTTAACCAAGAATTTGATTGGTTTGGTTCGATTATTGTAGAGAGATTGCGTATTCGGAATCAACCACAACAACCTGCGACAGTCAGCCGCAACACTTCGAAGGGACCACCACAACTTACAACAGTCGGTCGCCTCTTCCCTGTGGAGAGAAGCCGGGGGAGAGATCTCATTGTTTTACAATTAAATGAATATAAACCTATAATTAAATGAATATAAATTATTTTTAAATTTTAGATGATATGAAAAAATATGTAAGTTGCTTAAAAGCAACATTGATAGTGTTATTAGTTAGCGCTATATTCTTTGCTTCGTGCAAGGATAACGAGGATCCCAAAAGTTCGGCATGCGATGTCGTGTCGTTCAAGGTGGACGCCGTGACATGGACTGTCAGCGGTTTGAACATTACTCACACCTATCCGCCGGAAAAGGAGGAAGGTCAACTTACGCCGATCATCGAAGTGTCGCCGGGCGCAACGATAAGCCCGACATCGGGTGTGGCGCAGAATTTCTTCTCGGCGCAAGGTGTTAAGTACACCGTTACTGCTGAGGACGGTGTAACGACGCAAGAGTACACTGTTAAAGCGACGATAACGCAATACTCCGGTAGCGAAATCCTGTCGTTTAAAGTGGACACTTTGTCATGGCA
>JAITKY010000141.1 GCA_031278135.1 Prevotellaceae bacterium
TTTGGTTATTTCAAAAAAAGGTTTTACCTTTGCGCCGGATTTTATACAGTATGCGATATTATGAGGCGAGTATTTTCCATATCAGTTATTACCTTAGCGGTTTTTACACTGCTGGTGTCGGTTATTGTGCCGCATCATCATCATGGGAATATGGTTTGCATTGTTGCAAGTCATTGTGAGCATGAATGTAACGATGCCGGATACGCCTGTGGGGGCGATTGTCGGCATCATCAGCACGACAACGACAATAAGGACGGAATGCCTTTCAACATTCACTGCATTGCAAAAGCCAATTACGTCGTTTCGAATCAGAGCGAAGTAAGAAATAAACTCTGTGCGAACAATGGAGATAATCATAACCCGCATTTTGTTCCCGTATCTTTGTATCTCGTTGATTTGTATGATACGGAAACAAAAATCATCTATCTGACAAAACATCGCTATAAGGATAAAAACACTTTTTTTGAGTCCCAAAACGTAAATCGAATCAACGGTTTACGCGCTCCTCCATATTCCATAGCCTGATATATTTTCGGGCATCTTCGCAGTGGCGTTGTTAAAAAAAACGCCGCATTTCACATACATTATTATTATTATTATTATTACGTTAATCTGACAAATGCAGATTAAACATTATTTATAAATTAAAAAAAATATAACAGAAATGAAAAGATATATAATTGGAATTACGATAACAGCAACATTATTTATATACAGTTGTGGCGAAGGCAATCACGGCCACGACCATTCGTCGCGCGATTCGCAGGAACATTACGCCGGCGACAGTCATAATCACAGTAACGAAACTGAAAAAGAAGAACATAGCGACGAAATCAGTTTCACCAGAGAACAAGCCGAAGCAATCGGACTTGAGACAGAACAAGTCGTAGCGGGAACATTCACGCAGGTGATCAAAGTTAGCGGACAGATCAAAGCTGCTCAGGGCGATGAAACTACCATCGCCGCTACATCGAATGGAGTAGTATCGTTTGTCAATCCGTCGATTACAGAAGGGACGGCAATCAGGGCAGGCGAGGCTATCGTCAGTATTTCGGCGAAAAACCTGCAAGAAGGCGATCCCGCCGTTAAAGCGAAAATAGCATACGAAATCGCTCAGAAAGAGTTTCAACGTGCAGAAGAACTTGTCAAAGACAGGATTATCTCAGCGAAAGAATACGAGCAAATTCGTCTGCGTTACGAAACGGCGAAAACGACCTTCGATGCTCATGCTTCGAACATCACGGCTAAAGGCGTGAAAGTAACAGCGCCTGTCAATGGATACATCAAAAATCGTTTAGTAAAACAAGGCGATTATGTCGCTGTTGGTCAATCTATCGCGACCGTTACTCAAAATCGGCGGCTGCAACTGCGTGCCGAAGTTTCGGAAAATAATTTTAAGTATCTAAAAAATATCAACGGCGCAAACTTCAGACCGGCATACGATAATATCGTTTACAAACTGTCGGATTTAAACGGACGGCTGGTGTCGTTTGGGAAAACGTCCGCTGAAGAATCGTTTTATGTTCCCGTAACATTTGAGTTCGACAATGTTGGCGACATCATTCCCGGATCATACGTCGAAGTTTATTTGCTTGCCGTGCCGCAGAACGATGTGATTTCCATTCCAGTATCGGCTGTGACCGAAGAACAGGATTTGTATTTCGTATATCTGCAATTGGACGACGAAGGATATAAAAAACAGGAAGTAACGCTCGGTCAGAATGATGGAGAAAGAGTTTTGGTTTTGTCGGGATTGAACATCGGCGACAAGGTCGTTACCAAAGGAGTATATCAGGTTAAATTAGCGGCAACATCGTCGGTGATGCCCGAAAGTCATAGCCATTAATTTTGGATTGTAGATTGTAGATTGTAGATTGTAGATTGTAGATTGTAGATTGTAGATTGTAGATTGTTGCATATGCATGCATTGTAAATCATCAATCGTAAATTAAAAGATTATGTTGAATAAGATAATAAAATTTTCGTTAAACAACCGGATGGTTGTGCTGGTTGCGGCAATACTGCTGCTGTTGGCGGGGACATATACGGCTACAAATATGGAAGTTGACGTGTTTCCGGATCTGAACGCACCGACGGTGGTGGTGATGACCGAAGCCAAAGGAATGGCGCCCGAAGAAGTAGAACGATTAGTTACTTTTCCTGTCGAAACAGCCGTGAACGGCGCTACGGACGTTCGTCGAGTACGGTCGGCTTCGACTGCGGGTTTTTCGGTCGTGTGGATCGAATTTAACTGGGGGACGGATATTTACCGCGCACGGCAAATCATTTCCGAAAAATTGACAGTGATAAAAGACGCATTGCCGGCGAATGTCGGTAATCCGACGTTAGGACCGCAGTCGTCCATTCTTGGAGAGTTGGTTATCATTGGATTAACGGCTGATTCGACTTCGTTGCAGGATTTGCGGACGCTGGCGGATTGGACAATACGCCCTCGACTGCTTTCGACCGGAGGCGTCGCACAAGTTGCCGTCATCGGAGGTGATATTAAGGAGTATCAGATATTGCTCAATCCGGAAAAAATGAAATATTATGGCGTCGGGCTTAACGAAGTAATCGAAGTCGTGACCGAAATGAACCGTAACGCTTCCGGAGGAACGCTCTACGAATATGGCAGCGAATATATTATACGCGGACTGCTTTCGACCGATAAAGTGTCGGAACTCGGAAAAGCGGTTGTTAAAAGCGTTAACGATGTTTCGGTTTTGCTCGAAAATGTCGCCGACGTAACAATCGGTAACAAGTCGCCGAAATTGGGACTTGCATCGAACGATACGAAACCGGCAGTGTTGATGACCGTCAATAAACAACCGTCGGTCAGCACTATCGATTTGACCGAAAAGATCGACAAGTCTGTCGTCGAACTGAAACAGTTGCTTCCGGCGGATGTGAAAATATCGACAGATGTATTCCGGCAGGCGCGTTTCATCAACAGTTCGATAGATAATATCCAAAAATCGTTGTACGAAGGCGGTATTTTTGTGGTGATTATCCTGTTTATCTTCCTGATGAATATCCGGACAACGATCATTTCGCTGGTGACGATTCCGCTTTCGCTGGTGTCGGCGATTCTGGCGTTGAAGTTCATGGGATTGACCATTAATACCATGAGTTTGGGCGGGATGGCAATCGCTATCGGCTCGCTGGTCGACGACGCTATTGTTGATGTCGAAAACGTTTTCAAACGGCTGCGCGAAAATATGCTGAAGCCACAGGAGAAACAATTGCCTGTGATGTCGGTTGTGTTCGAGGCGTCGAAGGAGGTGCGGATGCCGATTCTGAGTTCGACGCTGATTATTGTGGCGAGTTTCGTGCCACTGTTTTTTCTTTCGGGGATGGAAGGAAGAATGCTCGCGCCGCTTGGAATCGCTTTTATCGTTGCGCTGTTTGCTTCGACGCTCGTAGCGCTGACGCTAACGCCGGTGATGTGCAGTTATTTACTTGGGCGACCTCTTCCTACAGGGGAAGGGAGTGGATCCTCGCAAGATTCCGAAGAAGGCAGTCCCCAGAATGTACGGAAGACAAATCAGGAACCATTCGTTGTGCGAGTGTTAAAAAATGTTTATGAAAAAGCATTGCGATGGACATTAAATCACCGGCATATAGTGCTTGGAGCGACGGTGGCAGTGGTGATCACGGCAATAACGATGTTTTTTACGCTCGGACGAAGTTTTTTACCGTCGTTCAACGAAGGGTCGTTTACCGTTAATGTCAGCACATTGCCCGGAATATCGCTCGACGAGTCGGACAAAATGGGACGTCTTGCCGAAACAATCCTCCTGTCGATTCCCGAAATCCAAACTGTCGGACGTAAAACCGGACGTGCCGAACTCGACGAACATGCGTTGGGCGTGAATGTGTCGGAAATCGAAGCGCCGTTTGTGCTCAATAAACGTTCGAAAGATGAACTGATGGCGGATATGCGAGAAAAATTGAAGGTGATTCCGGGCGCAAATATCGAAATCGGACAACCGATTTCTCACCGTATCGACCACATGCTGTCGGGGACGAAAGCAAATATCGCTATCAAACTGTTTGGAACAGATTTAAATAAGATGTTTACGCTGGGCAACCGTATCAAATCGGCTATCGAAGACGTCGAAGGTATCGCCGACCTCAACGTTGAACAGCAGATAGAACGTCCGCAACTCAAAATCAAGCCGAAACGCGATATGCTGGCGAAATACGGCGTTACTCTTCCCAAATTTGCCGAAATCATCAACGTGATGCTGGCGGGCGAGGTGGTGTCGCAGGTGTATGAAGGTAATCGTGCTTTCGACCTGACATTGAAGGTGAGCGATGATGACCGTTCGACTGTCGAACGTATCCGAAACCTGACGGTGGACGCTAAAGACCGGAAAATCCCGCTGGCAAATATCGCCGAAATTACTTCGACCACAGGTCCGAATACTATCAATCGTGAAAATGTAGAGCGTAAAATCGTGATTTCGGCAAACGTTGCAGGACGCGATCTGCGTGGTGTGGTGAACGATATACAAAAACGTATAGCCGCCAAAATCCAATTGCCCGAAGGGTATAATATCGAATACGGAGGTCAATTCGAGAGCGAACAGGCGGCGTCACAGACCTTGTTGATTGCGTCGATATTTTCGATCATGGTGATATTTCTGTTGCTGTTCAAACAGTTTCACAGCGTGTTACAGTCGTCGGTGATACTGTTGAATTTGCCGTTAGCGCTCATTGGCGGAGTGTTTACGCTTGTGTTTTCGAATGGTGTCGTGAGTATTCCCGCCATTATCGGGTTTATTTCGCTGTTCGGCATCGCCACGCGCAACGGGATGCTGCTCATTTCGCGTTACAACGACTTGCAAAGCGAGGGATTGACGGTGCGGGAAAGCGTGATGCGCGGCTCGCTCGACCGTCTTAATCCGATTTTGATGACGGCTCTAACCTCGGCGTTGGCGCTGATTCCTCTCGCTATGGGCGGCGATCTTCCCGGTAACGAAATCCAAAGTCCTATGGCAAAAGTGATTCTCGGCGGTCTGCTGAGTTCGACGTTCCTGAACGGCTTTATCGTTCCGGTAATGTACGTCATGATAAACAGAAAAAATAAATTATCTAAAAAAGATTTGGTATGAAAAATTTATTGATATTAATCGCCATGATAACGGGCAATGCAATATTTGCCCAAAACAGTATCGACAATGTGTTGAACGGGATAGAACAGAATAATACTACTCTGAAGGCGTTGAAGGAAACCGTCGAGGCACAGAAACTCGAAAACGCAACGGGCATCTATCTTCCGAATCCCGAAGTGGAATTTAACTATCTATGGGGCAATCCCAACAATATCGGAAACAGAAATGATATCAGCGTTCGTCAGACGTTCGATTTGCCGACTGTCACGGGAGTGAAAAAGAAAATTTCCGACCAACGGAACAGCCTTATCGAACTGCAATACAGGGCTGAACGATTGGATATTTTGTTGCAGGCGCGGAAATATTGTCTGGATCTGATCTATTACAACGCTCTCAAACAGGAACTCGTCCGGCGTCTCGAATATGCTGTTACTCTTGCCGATGGATATAAAACGCGCCTCGACAACGGAGATGCAAATATCCTGGAATACAACAAGGCGCAAATGAATCTGGCAACCGTGAAAGGCGAAATGGCAAACGTCGAAACGGAACGCCAATCAATTCTGGCGGAACTGAAACGGCTTAACGGCGGCGTCGCTGTGGCATTGAACGACAGCAAATATGAGGCTGTGACACTGCCCGTTGATTTCGACGAATGGTTTGCTCAAATCGCACAGTCGAACCCGACACTGGAGTACGTGCGACAGGAGGTCGAAATCGCTAAAAGCCAGATAACGCTGAATAAATCGATGTCGTTACCGACGTTTTCGGCAGGGTTCATGCGCGAAAAGGTTGTTGGAGAGGCATACCAGGGCATTTCATTCGGCATCTCGATTCCGCTATGGGAAAATAAAAACCGTGTGCGACAGGCGCGTGCGGCTCTAAAAGCCAACGAAGCAAAACAGTCCGACACTCGTTTGCAATTCTGCGAATATCTCCGAAACATCTACGAAAGGGCTAAAAATCTGCAATCGACGGCTCTGGTGTACAGTCAATCTCTTTCGTCGTTCGACAACACCGCCCTGCTAAAAAAAGCGCTTGATGCAGGAGAAATATCGCTGCTTGACTATATCATCGAATTGGGACTGTATTACAATAATATCAATCTCAAACTCAACGCCGAACGTGAATTTCAAAAAACACTCGCAGAAATGCTGAGAATCGAGAAACTTTAGTTCGACGAAGTCAATTGAATATTAGCACTTACTACAAGGACGCAAAAGATTCTTTTTATCGTTTGCGTCCTTGTAGTTTGGTATGGAATAATAATTGTAACTTTGCACAAATTTTGTGAACGAAATTATAAATAGAGGTATGTATGAGGTATGAGGTATGATGTATGAAGTATGATGTATGATGTATGTAAAAAACAAATATAAAGCCGGACAAGACTCTTTTACGGGTGTAAATGCGACCGAATACGTCCTTCCGGGCATTTTTACGGGTGTAAATGTGACCGAAATCGTCCTTCCGGGCATTTTTACGGGTGTAAATGTGACCGAATACGTCCTTTCGGGCATTTTTACGGGTGTAAATAGGACCGAATACGTTCTTCCGGGCATTTTTACGGGTGTAAATGGGACTGAAAACATTTGTCGGGACAAACGACGCCGACAGTCTTTGCAAAAAAATAATTTATAATTGGAAATTTATGTTTAATTTTGTGCCGATATTTCTATTTTATTTATTCGTAAAATGTATTAAGAATTATGATACGACATTATTTCAAAGTAGCATTCCGCAATTTGTGGAAGTACAAAAGTCAGACGCTGATTAGCGTCATTGGTCTGGCGGTGGGATTCGCCTGTTTTGCTATGGCAACGTTATGGATTCGGTACGAAATGACGTATGACAGTTTTCTCAAAAATGCCGACTGGACATATTGCGTTTATAATAAAGATGGTTATAGAGACGGTAATCCTCATCCTATAGCGGGATATCTCAAATCCATTTTTCCGGAGATAGCTAATGCCACAGCATTCGTCGACCATTGGGAATATGTCACAATTAATGAAATGCGTATTCCAGTGCGCGTTTATGAAATTGATTCAACATATTTCGATATATTTGATGTTAAAATAATTTTCCACAGGATATATCATAATGAAAGACTGGCTCGCCGGCTATGTGATACAGACGGAGATGAGCGTATATGTGTATGTGGCGATATTGTTGGCGCTGATTATGGCTATCATTTTCTGTGTCGGTGGAAAGGAGTATAAAACAAGCATGGAAAATCCGGTTAATGCAATTACGAATTGATGCAAATTTTTTTTACTAATTTTGCATTAAAAAAATATATTGAATTATGACAACAGATAAAGATAAGAGTGAAGAAAATGACGGTATTAAAAAGAATAAAGAAAGGCCGTTAGTATCGTTTGACTGGGCAATAAAACGTTTGTTGCGGAGCAAAG
>JAITKY010000160.1 GCA_031278135.1 Prevotellaceae bacterium
ACAATTTTTTTTTTCGAACCACTCCCCGAAATATAAAAAAGCGATTGAACAAACATTTATTAATCCTTAATTATTAGTTTCTTATATCCTGAAGCATTTCATATTTGATGTCTAAAAAAATCTTAAAAAAAATTCCCAAATTGCTCAATTTGCCTGCGATTTTGTCCATGAATTTTTGTCATACATCCAGTGTTTTTTATGTTTCAGCCCGATTTCTATCTACCGGAAGCCAATCTTTATATTGAATATGAAAGAATCTATGAATTCATAGAGTTGATTCAAGAAAAAGTTGTTATGTGTATAAACTGCCAAAAACAAATTGAAATTGTCCGCATTGCTGCAATAAAATATAGATAAAAAATGTTGATATTGAAGATGTCAGGGGGATAATCACAACAGTTTGTCACGATTTTTGTCGTATATCCGGAAAAGTCGAAAGCAGTTTTGAAAAACTGCTTTCTTATACTGTAGTTATCGGAATTGCAAAATCAGAATGAATTGAAAAATAAATTTTATGGAGTTTTTTTCTTAAACAAGTCCTTCAACTTGTTTGTTGCTTCTTCCTTAACTTTGTCGGTAAGTTTTTGGGCTTCCTCTTTTGCTTTTTCTTCCAACTCCTGTTTTTTCTCTTCGACTATTTGTTTTGCCTGTTCGGTTGCCTGTTGCTGTATCGAAGGCGAATCGTCCATATATTTAGCCTTTGCCAACCCGAAAGTAGGATTTTTGATGCTTCCGCCGACAGCAATGCCGACATTAACTGTATTTGTTGTTATTACGCCCGACTTGCCGCTCACTTTGGCGACAAAATCATTGACGGCGTCTGTTACTTTTGCTGCCGGAACTTTCAAGTCCACCTGTAAATTAAGCGATTGGTCGATACCATATTCGCCGCCAATCATCAAGTTTGTACCGCCAACCGACACAGGGAAAGGATGAATACCGATTTTACCGTCGGTGACAGAGAAGTTAGCGTTTACTTTTTTGAGCATATTCGACGTTTCCTTCAATCCTGCCAATGCTGTTACTTTGTTTAATGTTTCCTGATTCAGGAGTTTCAGGCTGTCGGCTTTAATATTTCCTACGGCATTGAGCGCCAACAATACAGGGCTGAGATTCTGGTCGAACTTGTCGGAGAAATTGAAATCGAGCGAGACTTTTCCGTCGAGGTCTTTGAGTATTGGCAACACTCTTTCGAACATCGAAAACGAATTTGCGAGATCTTTCACGTGAATATCATGCAGTTTCATATCGAGATTGGCAAGAGCCGACGAAGTGTTTTCGGCGAGATATTTTCCTGCCAACTGTATCTGTCCGCCTGCAAAATCGGACGACAAATTGTTGATATACAATGTGTGGTCTTTTACTGTGATTGTTCCTTTGGCATTGGTCAGATTGAGATTGTCGTACAGTATTTTACCGATTGATGCGTTGATAGCAAAATCGACATTCGAGGGTAACACGATGACCGACAATGTGCTGTTTGTGTTCGACGTCGATACGGTGTCTTCTCCGGTGGCGGACATTATCTGATTACAATTCAAATAATTGGATGTGAGTTGAAGATTACCTTTCAACACTTCGTTTTTCATTGCGTAATTCAAAAAGTTCTCTAACCGTCCGGAAGCCTTTATGTCGCTTTCGCCGATTTTAACGTCGAACTGTTTGAGGTTTACGTACTTTGGAGTAAATTCCAAATCGGCTTTTGCAACGTCAACAGGCATTGGAATATCCTCGGTGACAGCGACAAAATTTTGCAGCGAAAGATTTCCGTCAAGATTAAGCCTGTCGTATTCTTCTTTTTCGATATGCGACATTCGTCCGGCAAAATCGATGTTGGCAGTCAGAATACCTTTCAGGTCAATCCCTTCGAGCGGCAATGCGTCTTTTATCGATGCGAAATCCAGTTTTCCTTTAATCAATGCTTTGATATTGGCGTCGGTCATTGGCGTTCTCACATTTGTCGATATATCGAACGGGTTGCCTCCGACTTCGAAATGGAAACGGCTTACGTCGATGTTTGTGTTGGCGTCGTTGTTTCCGTCGAAAAGTAACTTTGTGTCAATATTAATATTATCAATCGATTTCGGCAGCTGTGCGTATTTGATATATCCGTTTTCAACTTTCAGTTCGCTCCAGACCTGCGGCATCAATTTGTCGTTATAAACACCTTTAATCCATCCTTTTAAATTCAGAGCGCCTTTAGTGTCGATGTTTTTGGCGTCGGCAAGAAATTCGGGCGGGACAATCTCCAACAATGTTTTCAGCGATGCGACTTTTGCTCCGTAAGTAACATTGATGTTAATGTCGTCATTCTCTTCGATTTTCACTGTTCCGTCGGCGAGCAGGGCGATACGGTTCAGGTTGATTTCGGTGCCGTTCAGTGTAAACAGCATCTTCTCCAAATCGGCGTCGAGTTTTCCCAAAATCGAAAGACTGAAATCGGAAATAGCCATTAACCCGTCGTACATGACATTGATTTTCTCTGCATTAGCGGATATATCCAAAGATGTAACGGTATTCGACAAATCGCCTTTGAGACTGAAATTAAGATTGCTGATAGCGGCAAGGGTTTTGTTTGTCAAATCTTCGTACATCACAGAGCCGTCCGTTATCGTAAAATGTTCGATAGCGATTTTAAAGTCAGACGTTTCGGCATCATCCGGTTCCGGTTGCGGCGCTTCCGAAGGTTTCATTATGTCCCAATTTGCAGTGCTGTCCTGAAATATTTTTGCATGCAATTTCGGCGACTGTAAAGAAACAAGTTGTAAATCAATAATTCCATCCTTCAGATACGACATTACATTTATCCCCGCATCGAACGAGGCAACAGAGGCTAACTCCTCATTTTTAGATATTACGCTCAAATCTTTCAACGAAATTGTAATTTTCGGAAAATGTCTGAATATCGAAATATCCACACTTTTGAAATCAACAACCGCATTAACCATGTTGTCGTTGATAACTTCTTTTGCCATATTGGTCAGTTTGTCTTTGAACAGCACAGGTATCAAAAGCAACGCCAACAATATAAGGGCAATCAAACTGCCCAAAGATATTCCCAGAATTTTAAAACCTTTTTTCATCACTGTATTATATTATTTTTTAAACATTTTTAACAAAAAACTGCTGCAAATGTACGACAATTATTTTATTTTAAAATATTTGTTGATACACGACAACAAATCGTCGGGTTGATGTGACACGAAAATCAAAGTGCGATTCTTGCAATATTCGTTCAATAAATGTTTTGCACGATCGACCGAATCGTAATCCATTCCCTGAAAAGGTTCGTCAAGCGCCAGCATCGGAGGGTTTTTTATCAATGCACGGATTAGCAGAACGATATTTTGCTGCCCAGTGGAGACATGTTGAAACAAATCGCTGTAAATCTTTGCTATTGCAAAATAATCGAACAGATTTTCGGTCAGTTGCATGATTTCGTCCGTGATTTTTATTTTTCGGTATGGATTTTCGGAAAGTCCGCTCAAAGCGACTTCGCTGCATGTTTTGTGCCGATTGAAATACAGATGCATTTCGGGCGACACAAATCCGATATTATCCTTTATATCCCAGATACTTTCGCCTGTCCCGCGCCGACGGTCGAACAATATGATACTGTTCGAATATGCTTGAGGATTGTCGGCAAATATAAGGCTCAAAAGCATTGTTTTTCCGGATCCGTTTGGACCCGTCAAAGCCCATTTTTCGCCGTGCAGAACAACCCATTCGGCATGATGTACAACCGTTTTGTCGCCATATACAATATTGACATTCTCTAATTTAACTGCCGTTTCGAATGTTTTGACGGGAGCAGGCGGCAATGCAGGTAATTTGTAATGCCGATGTCGATGCGCCGGAAAATAATCCTTTATATTTGTGAGCTTTTTTATGGAAAAATTTTCGATTTCCATAATATTGGTTATAGAATCGGGAATATACCTGTCGGCAACCATGATTATCTTTGTTCCGAGAGTTGTAATATTATTGATAATGTGAGTGATATAGTCCCGTGCCTGTTTGTCAAGCCCGGTATATAGATTGTCGAGCAGAAGCAAACGGGGCTTTTTCATCAACGCTTTCGTGATTAACATTTTCTTGAATTGCCCATTCGAAAGTTTTATTATTTCCATATCAAGCAGATGATCGATATCGAAGGCCTCGAGTTCCGGCAAACTGTCGCCGGCGTTTAGTTTCAGAAAGTTGCGGACTGTAACGATACTGTCGGTTTCGGTAGCATTGTAACGCTGTTGATAGTAAAAATCTCCATAATTTATTGACGGATCGTTGAAATATACCGAAGCAATTTGCCCGGACACAGAGCCTGCTCCGGTATTTACAAAATTGCAGATAAACTCACCCTTTATTTTCATCAATCTGCCGTCGATAATTTCCAGAAATGTTGTTTTTCCCGAACCGTTTGCGCCGGTTACAGCCCAATTTTCGTCGGGATACATTTCCCAATTAGTGTCGTGAAAAACAGAATACTGGAACTTTTTGAAAGTGGCGTCCTTTATTTTTATCAGATATGTCATGTTTTTTTATTCCGGAATTTCTATTGTTAGACAATCGTATGCGAGTTTGACATTTTCGGGCAATTCTTTTTCAACATCTTCGTGCAGCCCCATTTGATGCGAGATATGTGTGAAATATGTTTGTGCGGCTTCCGATTGGCGAGACACTGCCACCGCCTGCGATAAACTGAAATGCGAAAGATGCTGTTCTTTCCGGAGCGCATTGATGACTAATATTTTACACCCGTATATTTTTTCCATTTCAGACGTCTCGATTCTACTTGCATCCGTGATATATACCAAATCGTTGATACGGAATCCCAAAACCGGCAATTTGTGATGAAACGCCCGTACCGGAATGATTTCGACATCGCCAACTAAGAATTTCGTTTTACAGGTTATCGTGTTGAGATTCATCTCCGGAACGCCGGGATACGGACTGTCGGTAAACGCGTAAGGATATTCGGAGCGTATGGAATTTAAAACCCGTTCTTCGGCGTATATTTCGACAGGCTTTTTGCTGATATAATTTAAGGCTCTAACATCGTCCAATCCTCCGGTATGGTCTTTGTGTTCGTGTGTCAATAATATTGCATCCAAACTCGTAATTCCCCCTCGTAACAATTGCTGTCTGAAATCGGTACCGGCATCAATGAGAATTTGTTTGTTGCACGTTTCTATCAAAATCGAAGTCCTCAAACGTTTATCTTTCGAATCTGACGACATGCAAACATCACATTTACACCCTATAATGGGTATCCCCTGTGAAGCGCCGGTGCCAAAAAATGTTATTTCCACTTATTCCAATATCGTCTGTAATTCATTGCTGAATAAGGCTTATACTAATATATTCAAATACATTCACAATACCTTAATTTCAGCCGCAAAGATAAACTTTTTTTTTCAATCCGATAAT
>JAITKY010000231.1 GCA_031278135.1 Prevotellaceae bacterium
GGAATTAAAATTTCCGACGAAGAATTTAAGAAAATAAGTCTTAAAAAATATAAATTTCACGGAGAATGGAACTATATTATTCGACCCAATTAAGAAGGTAATTTTTTGACATCGCCTTATAGCGCGCTCGAAGGAATCTCGAAGGAGACTCGAAGGAGACTCGAAGGATCCTCACAAACTAAAAGTTTAATTGAACGATGAGTGCTGGCGTCAGCACTCATCGTTCATCGTTCATCGTTCATCGTTCATCGTTCATCGTTCATCGTTCAAAAAAAAACAACGTCCATTTGGGATAAAGGACGTTGTTTTTTTATAAAAACTTTAATATTAATTTAATCATCATATTCATTATTTGTATCGCTTGGATGAAATTCGAAGAAATCATCGAAACGGGTACTGCTTCCGCTACGTCCTGTCATCACAAATCCTCTGTTTTTTAACGAAAAAGAGACAGCATATGATCGTGTGGAACTCGAAAATGGAGTTCTTTCAGTCCAGATATTTGTAGTAGGGTCGTATTCATAAGTCGAAGACAGAGTCATGGTTTTCTGTCCCAGCGTTATGTACCCTTTTCCGTTTATCACGAACGTACTTGCGTATGCTCTTGGAATGTTGTCATATTTATCATCGTTTTCGGTGAGATCGGTGTTTCTCAAGTCGAGGATTTTATCCCATTTGTCGCTACGAGGGTCATATCTCTGCATATCAGTTGGATTACCATCATTTGCAGTGCCTCCCAACAGATACATGTAGTTTCCTATAACAAAAACATTTGCGCCATAGCGTTTCGAACCTTCATAACTGCTTATCGCCGTCCATGTTCCCGTGCCGGGCTCAGTTCCGGGCGTAAACGAGTAAAAATCTTTAAGAGGACTTCCTCCGTCGTAACCTGTTCCTACAATTCCCTTATCACCAACGGTTTCGCCTACAGCATAGTAACGTGCATCTCCGGGAAATTCACTGGTAACACTGTCCCATTTATTTGTTCGTGGGTCATATACCCAAAAATCTTTGAATACTCCAGTTGTGGAATTTCCATTGAAACCTAATCCGACGTATGCTTTTCCTCCAACGGAAAATGCAGTCGCTGCATATCTGGCTTCTCCGGGAAAATCTGCTCTGCGTTTCCATGTTTTGTCGCCGGGATTATACCTCCACAAATCTTTCAACGCTGTAGCTTTGGCATTGTATCCCAAGCAAATATAAGCGGTGTCCCCGATAACAAATCCTGTGGCGTCGCCTCTGGATGCTCCATCAAACGAACCTAATGTCGTCCAGTTTCCGATTAACTCTTCTTCTTCGTCGCTACAACCGGTTAATACTGTAAAAGCCATCAATAAAAGGCAAAAAATTCTGATTCTTTTTATATTCATATTTTCTAAATTTTAACATTCAAAATAAAGTGCAAAAGTATTAATTTTTTAGTAATCTGCGATAATTTATTTTTTTTATTTTTCTACGATAAGACGTGATACAGTCATAAAGGATTAATTTATGATAATAATTATTTTTCAATCATCTTATTTTTAACATCTTATTAATTCAATATCATTCCAGAATCCGGGGTAAGATTTATTTACGCAACCGGCATTTTCGATGATAATTTTTGAGCCGGAATCAAGTAATCCGACTGCTCCGATCGCCGTTGACATCGCTATTCGATGGTCATTATGCGAATTTATCGTCACATTTTTTAGCCCGATTTTCGTTTTGTTGCCTTCTATAATCATAAAATCGTCGCGCAACTCGATTTTCACGCCGATTTTTCCGAACTCGGACTGAAGAGTTTCGGCTCTGTTGCTCTCTTTCGATAATAACCGTTCGACGCCTTTTATCCACGAAACACCTTTACAGTTAGCCGCTAAAGCCACTAATGCGGGAAATAAATCTGGCGAGTTGGAAGCGTCGAAAACGAAAGAATTCAGTTCATTTCTCGAAACTTTTACCGACGACGGCTTTATTTCGACGTCGGCGCCTGTAGATTCCAGTATTTCTGTAATAAACTTGTCCGCCTGATTCGATTGAAAATCAAGATTTGTCACTTCGACCGTTCCGGCAATAGCGCCTGCAACAAGCAAACACGAAGCTCCGCTCCAGTCGCCTTCGATGTGGAAGTTGCCACAGCGATAATGCTGATTGCCTTTGATATTGAAAACCCTGTAATTGTCGTTTTCTATCTCGACGCCAAATTTCGACGCAACGTTTATGGTGAGATCGATATACGGTTTACTTGTCAAATTCAACACTTTAACGACAGAATCGCCATCGAGCAACGGCAAAGTCATCAAAATTCCCGAAAGAAACTGCGAACTTCCACTACCGTCGATAACTGTTTCGCGAGCAGACAGTTGTCCCTGCAAGTTGACAGGCAAAAATCCGTTGTTGTCCGAATATTTGATGCCCATCTGTTCGAAAGGTTGTTTCATCAGTTCTGCAAAGGGACGTTTTAGCAAACTTCCTCGACCGCTTAAAGTTACGTTGTCGGAATACAGCAACGACAGGGGTGCGAACAGACGTGACGAAAATCCTGATTCTCCGCAATTCAGGTCGATTTTTCGGGTTTTGAGCGCTGGAGGATTTCCTTTTATCGTCAAACTGTCGCTTTGTTCATTAAAATTCACATCCGCTCCGAGCATTTTGATGATTTCCATGGCAGCCAGCGAATCGTCCGATTCGGTGTAACCGCTTACGACTGTTTCGTCGCCGTTCAATAACGATGCTGCGAACACTCTTTGTGCCACGCTTTTAGAGCATGGCGCCGGTATTTTTCCGTTTATTTCCGATGGTTGTATTGTTACATTCATTTTTGTATATCGGTATAATTATCAAGTACAACGATTTCGGATTGTGTGTCTATTCTCAGATGAGCTCCCCAAAGTCCTAATCCCGATGTGATATAATATTGAGTATTTCCTTTTCGCAAATACCCGTATGATTTTTCGTATAACTTTCGTGTAATGAGATTTATTGGGAACACTTGCCCGTCGTGGGTATGTCCCGAAAATTGGAAATCGACGCCTGCATCCTGCGCTTCCTCCAGATGTTGAGGTTGATGGTCGAGCAAGATAATCAGTTTATTATGGTCGATTCCACGCATGATTTCTTTCAATGGTTTTCTTTTTCTGTTAGTACGGTCGTCACGTCCGATGATATAAATATCTTCGGTTGGTTGAGCAATGCTATCTCTAAGCAGTACAAACGTTTCGGAAAGATAACGGAGCGCTTTTTCCCTGTTTCCGTAATATTCGTGATTTCCCGGAACAGCGTAAATTCCTTTTGGCGCTTTGATTTCCCTAAGTTTAGCCAGCATATTTTTCGATTCGACAGGTCGAACGCTGCGGTCGAAAATATCTCCGCACAAAAGAACGATGTCGGGGTTCTGACTGTTGATAAACTCCACAAAATCATTCAATTTGTTGCTTCCTGTCGTGTAACCCAGATGTAAATCGGATGCAACAACGATTTTCGGGACACTGTTTATCTGTTTATCTGTCTTGAAATCAGGCTTTACGACCGACGGATTGTTGAACCGTATTATGCCTGCGACAAGTATAAGTGCAACGATTCCCACAACGGAAAAAAACACGTATAAGCTTGTCGTTTGTGGATTTGCAACAAAAAATCCGGGTAAAAACGGGAAAAATCTGTTAATGAGGCGTACAATATCTATAATCAGAACAATCGGAACAAAATAAAGAAGCGAACACAGCCACGTCCCTCCAACATGCTGCATAACAGACACAACGCCAATCGGGAACTTGTTTTCGAAAAACATTCCTGCAAAAAAAATCAACGCCAAAAAACAAACCACCGTCGAAAAAACAATCCTGGACGCACCATGCGGCAATACGTGTAATCCTCTAAACAATAGATAAATATTAGCGCCAAGATATACAGCAAGTATTGATAAAAAAAACATCCACTTCATATTTTAATATGGTCTGACATTGCGATTTTCATAATAATTGATAAACGCTCTGTTAACGGTTTTATTGCCGCCCGGCGTGGGATAATTTCCGCTGAAATACCAGTCGCCGGTGTTACCCGGACAGGCATTATGCACTCCTTCAATCGTTTGGAAAATCAGTTCAACTTCTGCGTTCATATCTTCCGGACGAAGCATTTCCGCTATTTTCGCGGAAATCTGTTCGTCGGTGAACTGTGCGTAAATTTCTTTGACATGATTGACGATTTTCTCTTTCGGCAAATTTTGTTGTTCCAAACATTTACGGTACACATCGTTAATAATATGCCAGTTACCTGTTTCGTGCAACAATTCTATCGCTGCCCTGAACGCGCAAAATTCCGTCATACGCGTCATATCGATTCCATAACAGTCGGGGTATCTGATCTGTGGGGCGGAACTGACAACAACGATTTTTTGGGGATTTAACCTGTCGAGCATCTTTAATATACTCGTTTTCAGTGTTGTTCCCCGTACGATAGAATCGTCGATTATCACCAGATTGTCGCCCGGTCTGACAACGCCGTAAGTTACGTCGTACACATGTTCGACCATGTCGTTTCTCGAACTGTCTTCAGTGATAAACGTTCTCAGTTTCACATCTTTAACCGCGATTTTCTCGATACGTGGTTTGTATCTGATTATGTCCCACAACTCCTTGCCGGACAGTGGAACAGGAGCATTCAGTATCTTTTCGTGTTTTTCTTTGACAAGGTATTCGTCGATTCCTTTCAACATACCGTAAAAAGCCGTTTCCGCCGTGTTGGGGATGTACGAAAGTACAGTGTTTTCCAAATCGCAGTCAATGGCTGTCAGGATGCGAGGTATCAATTGATATCCAAGTGTTTTACGTTCTTCGTAAATGGATTTGTCTGTTCCTCGCGAGAAATAAATCCGTTCGAAAGAACATGAAGTTCGTTTCGTCGGCTGATGTATCATTTCTTCGGAATAAGCGCCGTCTTTTTTGATAATCAGCGCATTTCCCGGCGCAATTTCTTTAACGTCTTCGACATTCAACTTGAATGCCGTCTGTATTACCGGACGTTCCGATGCCGCAACAACAACTTCATCATCAGCATAATAAAATGCCGGACGGATTCCGTTTGGGTCACGCAGAATAAAAGCGTCGCCGTTTCCAATCATTCCTTCGATTGTGTATCCTCCGTCGAAATGTTTTGTCGCTTTTTGGAGGATGCTCACAACATCCAGATTATCTTCGATTAAGCGTGCTATTTCCTTTCCGTCGGTTATTCCCTGTTCGATGTATTGTTGATGCATCTTATCGTATTCGGTATCAAGGAAAAAGCCGATTTTTTCGAGGACAGTAACAGTGTCGGACAAATCTCTTGGATGCTGTCCTTCGTTAACTAAACGGTTAAATATTTCGTCTACATTAGTGAGGTTGAAATTCCCTGCAAGTACCAGATTACGAGCCTTCCAGTTGTTGAAACGCATGACCGGGTGTACATTTTCTATCGTTGTCTTTCCGTGTGTGGCATATCGCAGATGTCCCAGAAGCAATTCGCCTGCGTATCTGATATTTTCGCCTGCATTATCGGGATTTTCGGATTTCTGTATCTTGGAATTGATTTCGTCGAACACATCGCGTATCGGGCTTTTCGAATCGGAACGAGCACGATCGATATACGGACGTCCGTATGCAGGATTCAACTTCAACGTAGCAACGCCAGCTCCGTCCTGACCTCTGTTATGTTGCTTTTCCATAAGGAGATACAGCCGTTGAAGCCCGTACATCCATGTACCATACGTTTTTCTATAATAACTAAGTGGTTTCAGCAACCTGATAAATGCTATTCCACATTCGTGTTTTATATTATCGCTCATAATGGAGGGAAATTAATTGATACTAATACCGTTGAAGCTTCCGGAATAGAGGATATCAGTATCCTTTTCATCTTTTCGGCTTCGTCCGTTGTCCTGTAATCGCCGACATCGACGTAGAAAGCCGGTGAGTCATGTGTCACATACACAGGTAGTCCGGGATATTTTTTTTCGATGTCGTTCTTTTGGGCTTCGGCTCTCCGGGAAGCGCCCTGATCTCTGTCCCTGAATACCCGTATTCGCCAACCTTTCAATGGTTCGCTCTTTTGTGTTTTCATTTCATTGATAATCGACTTAACGTTGTCGCCCCCCAAAATCACTTTTCCCTTAGCCGTTTGCGACAATTTGTCGAAAATGTCGTACGCCATTATGGTATCCAATGGATTAAATACCGTAGAATCTTGAATATAAGGAGTGTTTTGCGCATTTCCCGTAACAGTAAACACAATTCCAATCAATAAAATTATCGTTGATAGATGCTTTTCTTTATTCATAATAATACATAATAATTGCGGCGCAAAATTAGATGTTTTTTTCGAAACTGCAAAATCAAAAGAAGAAAGAAGAAGAAAGAAAGCTCCGGAATTGAAAATTGTGACTTATAAAAAATGATTACTTTTGTATTTTGAATTGAATATAAAGAATAAAAAAAACATGTATTATGAGAATTAAAACATGTTATTTGCCACAACTCCATAATGGAGAGAATATGGCATTTCACGAGGAATCGTTCGAACAGTTACTGCTTGCGAATCCTGTACAACTTGGCGTATCGGAACATGTTGAAACGGATTTTGGTACGGTATAATGTTTGTTTTCAGGGCTATTGGTTTTATTTTTTTTAAATTAGTTACTACGTTATCATATCTTCCGGATTAATGTTAAACAATTGAAAAATCTTTTTT
>JAITKY010000266.1 GCA_031278135.1 Prevotellaceae bacterium
CGTCGCTCGAAAGCCGGCTCTATGCGCCAGAACTCATAACTCTTATCGCATTATGGATAGCAGATGATGCCGAAGGCGTCGAATATTGATAACCCCGAGCAAGCGCAGCGCAGCTCGGGGACAACGCAAACCCTCTCTGGCAACCTCGTAAGGGGGGGTGAACTACCTCGTAGTTCTGATGAAGAAACGACATATACCCTGAGCTGCGCCTTCGGCTTGCAAGGGGGTATCACTATTTAAGTCCTTCTGACTTTCGGACAGTCAATTATGAGTATATAGAGTTTTCGGAGAGAGACTAATTATTAGTCGAAATTTTGATTTCGCTTTTTCCGTTGACCGATTTAATCACTTTGATTTGTACAGGTATCCTCATTTCCCCGACGTGTGATATTATACCTATTTTTCGACCCCGTGTATACAGATTTTCGAGAGCGTCGATTGCCATATTAAGCGTATCGGCGTCAAGAGATCCGAAGCCCTCGTCGATGAACAGCGACTCGATTTGCATCCGGTTCGACGAAAGCGCCGACAGTCCAAGCGCAAGCGATAAGGATATGAGAAACGATTCTCCTCCCGATAGAGAATGTATGGTGCGGACTTCGCCAAACATGTCATTGTCGATGACCTGCAATGCTAAAGGATCTTTCGTTTTTTCCAGTCGATAACGTTTCGTCAGAGACTCCAGATGTTTGTTGGCATATTCCAGCAAAATATCCATGGTGTAACTTTGTATAATGTTTTTAAACCGGTGTCCGTCGGCAGACCCGAGCAGCGAATTGAGCCGCTTCCAGTTTTCGCAGACTTCCATGTTTGTCTTTAACTCGACGTTAAGAGATTCGACAAGTTTTTTGTTGTCGCCGTGTTTCGCAAGCGTCACTTCGATGGACGTTTGTTGATGTTTCAGTTCGTTTTCCCGATTTACGACCTCGTCAAAATATTGCTCCAGCGATTCTTTGCTTTCCTTCGTATCGGGTTTATGCGGCGATTCGTTATGTTTATCCAAACGTACGGTTCGTTCGTAGCACGTTGCAGCAAGTTGTATTTCTTTGTCTTTAAGGTCGACTAACTCCCGTTTTTCTGCGGCAATCCATGCAAATGATTTTGTTACCAGATTTTTTAAGATGTCGAGCGTTATCCCGCGATTGTTGTTTCGCAACCATTCGTCCACCGCCGCTTTTAGCTCGACGATTTGAGTGGATGAGGTTTCGATGTTTTTTCGTACCGTCGAGATGCTGCCCGTAATTTCGGATTTCCTGTTTTCGATTTCTGTTTTTTCGTTTTTCAGATTCTCGTATTTCGTCGATTGTTGTTCAATAGCCTTGTTGTAGAACGATTCCACTTCGCCGGCATTTTTACCGTCGAGTAAAAGCGAACGCTCGTTTACGAGAGATTCAAACCTCGACGCGGCGTCGTTATACAGAGTCGCCCTGCGCAGAGATTCGTTGGATATATCGAGCATGAGGGCGTTTTCCGTATTCAACGATACGGTAAATAATTCCGTCTCCCTCTGGTTTTTAGTCAGCTCCTGCTCGTTTTCTTTCCACAGGGCGGTAAAGGTTGATATTTTTTTTTGTAAAACGCCGTCGCCGATGAATTTTTTCCAGTTATTTATCGCCAGCAAAGGCGTTTCAATCTTCTGAATGGCGTTTTCGTACTGTGTTTTATATCCTTCGACCAGGGCGCCAAGTTGAGTTATCGTTTCTTTTGTCGCCTCTGCCGTTTTGTTTGCTTCGACGATAGCTTTTGCCGTTTCTTTTTTCTTGTTTTCCAATTCTTTCTCATTGACCTTTGTCGTTTGATTTATTTCGGTATTGAATGGATGATGAATGCTTCCGCAAACGGGACAGGGTTTATTTTCTTCTAATTTTTCACGCAAATTCAGTATTTCCGTAGGCAAAAGACTGTTTAATCTCTCGGATTCCTGTTCCAGCCGTTCGCGCATTTTTGTTTGCGAAAGCATGAGGGCGTTGCCGGTTTTCAGATTTTCGGACGCCGTTTCGATTTGTTTCTCTATAAACAGAATGTCGTTAAGCGTCGCGATGATTAAATCGGACTGTTGAACGACGTCTTTGAACAACTGCTTTTCTTTAAACCATTCGGTTATAATGTCCGACCGTTTTCGGGTTTTGTCGAGATCTTTGTTGATGTCCCTGATTTTGTTTTCTGATTTGGTTTTTTGTCTGTCTATCTGCTCCTGTTCGTTTTTTGCTTCGACAAGTTTTTCTTTTGCCGACTGTATTTTTATGTCCAATTCCTTGCATCGGGCAATTGCGGGTTTCAATCGTAAGAACTCCTGTCCGACCTGTTCCCGAGCGGTTTTGATACTCAGTAATTCGGCGTCGACGACTGCGATTTGTTCACCGTATTTTTTCAACAGCAATTCCTGCGCCGAAAGGTTCGACTGCTGTTTTTTTAACTGTTCGACTTTGTTTTCCATGTCGATAAAAACATCTCGTATTTCGAGCGACATGTCTAAAAATTCAATATAAGCGTATCGGGGTTTTGCCTCTTCGATAGCATGTCTTACATGGTTCAGTTTTGTTTTGGCTTCTTCGACGTCCTTCGACAATTCGTCGAAACGCTTTATCCATCCGAGTTTTTTGTCGATGCTCGACAGGATGTTTTTTACAGGTTCTAAATCTTTATCTATCTGCGATTTTTTTTGATACAGGACGACTACTTCTTCATCGCTCAAGAGCTTTATATCGTTGATTCGCTGTTGCAGTAAAGTCAATGTTTCCGTAACTTCTTTTGTCCTGTAATATATAGCCGTAGATATTTTCGAGTATATATCCGTGCCGGTCAGTTTTTCGAGCAACTCGGCTTTATCGCTCTGTTTTGCTTTCAGAAACGTGGCGAAATCGCCCTGCGCTAACAGAACGGCACGGATAAACTGATTAAAAGTCAGCCCTGTGAGTAGCGTTATTGTTTTCAACAAAGCAGTCTTCGTTCCTTGCACTTCGGTATTTGCGTTCAGATTATATAGCCTTATGTCGGAATTTTGCAAGACGCCGTCGGGTTTGTTTCCCGTACGCCTGACGCTCCATGTCGAACGATATTTTTCGCCGTTAAGCGCAATAAAATCAACTTCGGCACGTCCTTCGCCCGTCCCCTTTCGTAAAATGACGCGACTGTCCATTTGCCCAATGGATCTATCTAAAACATCGCTAATCTGCACGTTTCGTTCGCCTTTGCTGATTCTCGGCGCATCGTCGAACAAAGCAAGACACATAGCGTCCAGAATGGTAGATTTTCCGGCGCCCGTAGGTCCGGTGATCGCAAATATGCCGGCGGATTTCAAGGGTTCAACGTCAAAATCAACAACAAATTCCCCTTCTAATGATGCAAGGTTTTTACCTCTGATTGCCAAAATTTTCATAAATCAATCACAACTCATTGTTTCAGTGTGTAACGTTAGTCGGGAATCTACCCGTTTCAATAGTTTCCCGTCCCCTCCGCATGCCTGATAAATCCTACTTTTATCAGCAGATTAGCGAAATTGCGCACATCTCCCGAAGCAATCAATAATCCGACATTGCTTTCTTTAGCCCGTTCGTAGAAGTCAAACTGCTTGATATACTCGAAAGACACTCTCGGTATTACGCTTTTATATTCGTCGAAAACGGGTTGCATAGTTCCGTCTGGCGGCGTCATTACCGCGGCGGCTTCAATGGGAACAGTCTCTTTCAAGACCTCCAAAATTTGTGTGACATTCAGCAATCCGGGGGCAAGATTCAAAAAAACTTTCTCGGAATAAGGATTGCTTGCTGTTAAATGAGGATAACCTCCGTCGGATATTAAAATCCATGACCCGTGTCCCAACTTTGCTAATGCCGATAACAGTTGCGGGTGAATACATTTTGTAAGTAACATACTTTTTTTTTTATAATTTGCCACAAATGTATGAATAAATACGACAA
>JAITKY010000164.1 GCA_031278135.1 Prevotellaceae bacterium
ACAAAACACGAACGCCTCGAACACCTGCTCTATATGCCGGAATAACGGATAAAGTATGGGATGTCAAATTTGCATTCGCAATTCCTTATATTGATGACAATTGAAATAGGACACTATCCTTTTTTCAGAATGAAAATCTAAGCATCATATACACCGTTCTGCCATAGATGTATGCATATCTTAATTCATTGTTTTCCATACCATACGGACTGTATGCGCCTAAAATTCCCTTACCGGCGAATAAATTCTGTGCATGAACATTCAGACTCAACGCTTTTTTCTGTTTACCACCAAATATAAAAACATATCCGCCTTTCAAGTTGAAAGTGAATATGCTTTTCAATGTGGACTGTTCCCGATTGCTGTCCGGCGTTTCCGGATAACTGTTAGAGAATACGATTGGGTTAATATCCGAATGATTTTGACCGGTATATGCAAGATTGAATCCGAGCCAGAACCGCAGAGGCGATTCATATATGCCGCCTGCCGTAATCGCGAGTTGCGGAGTGTTTCCGACGAATAAGCCTTTCATACTCACAGTGTCCTGCAACAGCGTTTCGTTGATATTTTCCTGTAACAGAGTGATATTCGGGTTGGATGTGTATTTATATACTCCATACGACGCTGCAAAATCGGCTTTCAAACCCTTTACGATACTGAATCGTGCAGAGATTTCGCCGCCGATATATCTCGAATTAAGTTTCGAAATCCCCATGTCGAACAGGCTGAGATAGTTGTTGTCGTAATAACTCCGTACCATCGACTGATCTTTCATAAGAGTGAAAAAAGCGGAAGCCCGTAAATCAACCAAAGCATTGGATAAGGTATAATTAATTTCTGTTGCAAGAATTTTTTCGTTACGTAAACCGGGCAACAGATTTCCCGAAATGCGCGGAGACAAATAGGCGTTCGAAAATAAAGGCGCTCTGGTAGAATACATTACATTCGCTTCGACGTTGCTTTTTGATGACAGTTTGTATGCTACGCCCGCTTTTCCCGAATAGTTGAAATTTTTTTTTACGGGTTGTTCTGTTCCCGAATCTTCGACTTTTCCGTTTTTGATATTTCCCGTATAACCGTATGACAGATAGGAGGCTGAGGCTCCCAGACTGAATTTAAACACATGCATATAGTAACGCCAAACGTTCCACAGTTTGTACGACTGCTGTTTTATTGAATAGTCGTAACCTGTTTTGCCGCCGTTCGATATTTTTCTATCGGGCAGTTGTATGTCGAATTGGTAGAAGTCGGGATTATCCGGAGGAGTCAGGAATTTATCGACATTAAGCCAGTAACTTCCGCCGAGCAAGTCATATACTTCATTATAATACCGTCCGAAATACAGTTTTGCTTCGATACCTGCTGTTGTTTCGAGGTTTCCCCATTCGAGCAGGTCGTAGACGCTGTTGAGCGAAATCATCGTTCTGTTCGACGAGTTTTTGTCGAGAATATATCCGGACTGTTTGCCGGCAGCCGCCAGATTTTCGGAATATATCGAATCCCAGACAATCTGTCCGGACAATGGCGGATTATGCTGAAATCCAATCCAGCCGGATGATGATGCTTCTTTGGTAGTGTTCACGTCTGTCGTACCACTGTTTCCTGCCGATAACAGGACGGAAGTGTTCAACGTCGAAACTTCGCCTTCCCATTCGTGCGACATGCCAATTAATGGCTGATGAAATATATTTTGTCGTGAGTTTTTCACGATACCGTTATTATATCCCCATACAGAATTGTGATAATTGTCTGCTTTTTGGTCGTAAAGCGTTTGGGTTGAATAGTTTACCAGTCCTCTTTTTGTTGGAGAGCCTGCTGCAAAAAACGAAAAACTGTGAAAGTCGTCTATGGCTTTTCCGGCAGAAAACAGATATGAGATTTCTTCATATTTTGTACCCTTAATAAATCCTTCGCCCAATTTGCTCGATAGATAAAATCCAAGCGCCCATCCCGAAGCCATTTCTCCAGTCGAAAATAAGGCATCTAACGAATGAGTATACAATGAGTTGCTGAAAGCGTACGAGACTCTTTTTCTCGGATACATTCTGAGGGGATTAAGTTCAATATGACTGTATCCGCCAATGTCGCCGTAAAAAATTTTGTCATTGACGATATGCGAACTTCCTGTGTTTTTTTTGGTTATATTGATAAATCCGTTTAAGAGTCCGGCGTAAGCATATCCTGTTTCGGGGTCGTTGAACGAAGCGCCGTTGAGATAGACTTCTGTATTCCGCCAATCGTATCCCCGCATTTTGAATCCGTGCATACCCAACTGTAAATTAGTGGCTTTGGCTAAGGCTTCGTCATTCCAGAACAATGCTGCCGCTCCGATATTGCCGATTGTCTGTCCGTTGATTTCCGGACGGTCGGGCATCAAATCATTGACAGTTACCAGATCGACATCCTTATATTCGGGTCTCACAAAAATCACACCCAACTCCAGCATTCCGGGCGTAAATGAAAATTCTGTCGTTTCGTATCCGTCGGCGGAAATAACCAGCGTCATGTTGTCGGTGGAAGTTATACGCAGCCCTTTCCCATCCATTGCAAAATAGCCGGTTCCGTCGGCAATCGCCTGTTTATTCATTCCTTTCAATTCCACTTTGGCCCATCTAACAGGCATATACAAATTGCCTTCTTCCCTCAAACTCCCGATAACAAATATCTGATTCATATTTTCGACATAAATCTGCGAACGAAGTTCAAAAGCAGATAACAACATCAATAATAACATTATTTTTTTCATCGTAACATATTGCCTTTTTAACATTCTAATTTTATTATATTTTCCTTTGTAAAACATCATATACTATTCTTAATTTATGCCTGTCTTTATTCAAACAACTTTCGTATCGAAATCGGCGTCAAAGTTAAGCAATATATCTCAAACCTCACAAACTTTTCCCGAAAATATTTTATGATCATCTGATCCCATGTTATTTATTTATGCTCAAAAAGAAATGGTTTGCAAAAAAATCTGAATAATCGTTGTCCCTTTCTTCGTATTTCATCATTATTAACCGCAAAGTAGCATAAAGCGTACAAAGTTTTTTATCTACAGATTTACACGGATTACACAGATGTTTGTGTCTTAAGGAATGGAAAATATTTTCCATTCCTTAAGACACAAACATCTGTGTAATCCGTGTAAATCTGTAGATA
>JAITKY010000039.1 GCA_031278135.1 Prevotellaceae bacterium
TATTTTTTATGATGACAAAGGTATATATTTTAGTTCAGATAACATTTAAAAATATTTAAAAAGATTGTGATTCAATGGATTCTATCTGTCATTTTTTGAGATTTGAGAACACAAATGATGCAGATTTTGATAGATTTTGATCAGCATTTGGATAACCCCATGCTTTCCCAAAACGTTTCTATAAAAATATACGACCTCTTCGAGGTCGGCTAAAATCCGTTGGTGTCGGTAGCCACGCCGCTCAGATTGGGTGTTTGTTCGGTGGCATAGTCCGGCGCTACAAACTGCGGGTCAGCGTCGGCAACACCGGCGTTCATGCCTTCCACCAATGAGTTGAAAGTAGAAATGTTAGAGGGGTGTACATTCGGACACCGCCACCCCAGTGACAGGGAAGGGTTTCTCCGTTCACAGTATTAGAGGCAATTGAAGAAGGACTGCTCCAACAGTTGTATCAACTATTAAAAACATAACATGTTGTGGTTATACAGGCGAATCTGCTTGTCTGTTCATTATTCAAAGAAGAATTTATCGCCTAATACCGGTTTCAGTTGTGTTATCCATGTTGCATCGGGGTTATATTTTGCGAAAAACGGTTTTGCTACCCAATCGGGATCTCGTCCCTGAATAAATCGCATTACAAACACTTTTTTGCCGTCGATTTCTTCGACGCCAAGCACTTGGATTTTCCCGAAATAACAACTCATACTTGGACCTCTGGCGGTACGCGCAATTCCGCTGACTTTCTGATAGGCTTTACGGAAAATTTCCTGACATCTTTCCAGTGGAAGTTCGAAAAAGTGTTTAGCGCCGGTTTCGCGTGCAACAAACATGTAATAAGGCGAACAGCCAAGTTCGACCTGTTTTTGCCACATCGCCGTCCAGACTTCCGGATTGTCGTTGATATGTCGTAGCACAGGCGATTGCGTTCGGATCTGCGCTCCGGTAGAACGGATGCGGTTGATTGCTTTTTTCACTTCGTCGGTCGACAGTTCCACATAATGATTGAAATGAGCCATGATAGACAAATGTTTACCCGACTTCACTATTTTTTCGAACAGGCGGATTATTTCGTCGGCATCTTTGTCGGTAGTATATCGACAGGGCCAGTACGACAATGACTTTGTGCCGATTCGGATAGTTTTCACATGTTCCATTTCCGGTTTAAGAAACGGCTCTATATAAGTCGCAAGCGAATCGCTGTTCATCGTCATCGGATCTCCTCCTGTGAGAAGAATATCCGTGACTTCGGGATGTTGCCGGATATATTTAAGGTATAAATTGAGATCTTTTTTCATCGAAAACTTATGGTCTTCCATGTCCGAAAACTGTGGCCACCTGAAACAGAACGAGCAATAAGCGAAACAAGTCTGTCCGTGTTTCGGGAACAGCAACACCGTTTCCCTGTATTTATGCTGCATTCCGTCCAACCTGATTCCGTCGATTTCGGGAATATTGTGTCGTTGTCCCGACGGGTTGGGATTCAGACCCAGTCGTATTTTGTCCACATATCCTGCAAGCGTGGGATTATCATTTTTGTCAATCAGATTTTTAACATTGGCATAATGTTCGGGGAACAACATTTCGCGTCGAGGAAACGACAGCGTGAAAACAGGATCGCTGGGGATATTGCTCCAGTCGATAAGTTGCTCAACGACATAATTATTGGTTCTGAACGGTAACACTCTTCCCACTACTTCGATAGCCTCAATATCGTCTTTCGAAACCGACGACATTTGAGGCAGGCTTCTGTAATTCTGTAAAGTATATGACTTATAATATAACATGTCTTTTTTATTAAAAATTTATAATCTAAAATTTGCGCAATGTACGATTTTTTTTTGAATTGTTACCTGAAAAAGTTGTTATTTTCCGAAAAAAATTCTGTTTATAACAAAAAAAACCTCTGATTTTGTTCAAAAATATCAAATTTTAAGTTTCGACAGCAAAAATTTATGTCGGATAAACATTCTGTTTTTCATTAAATTATATTTTAAAATCGGAGATTGAAAAAAATAATTTGATTTTTTTTTGGAAAAAAGAATCTGCGTATTTAAAAAAGTTATACCTTTGCAAAAAATAAGTAATTATTAACTCTTAAATGTAGTAAAAAAAGATGAATAATAGACGTGAATTTTTGAAAACCGCCGCTCTTGCTGTTGCAGGAGGGCTTGTGCTTCCTAACCTGTTGTCGTCCTGTGGAACAGCAGGAACAAATGTTAAAAAACATATCGGGTTACAACTTTATTCACTGCGTGATGACATAAATAATATTGGCATCAGGAAAGTGCTTGAGATTGTGGCAAAAACAGGATATGTTAATCTTGAAACCGCCGGATACGGCAATGGTAAAATTTATGGGCTCGATCCGGCTGAATTTAAAAAAGCAGTAGATGATCTGGGGATGAAAGTGACCAGCGCACATCTATCGCGCGGAATAAGCGAAGACCATGACGCTGATATGGCGTGGTGGAATGAGGCTGTCAGCGCACATCAAGCTGCCGGGATGAAGTATATGATTATGCCATGGTCGCCTCTGTCCGGTGAAGACGCTACTTTAGACAATGTCAAAAGGTACGGCGAATACTTTAACCAAATAGGATTGATAACCGCTGCTGCCGGAATCAAATTCGGATATCACAATCACAATTTCGAGTTTGAGAACAAAATTGACGGCGTCCCGGTATACGACTTGTTAGTCGAAAATACCAGTCCCGACCATGTACTGTTCCAAAACGATGTGTATTGGACACAAAGAGGCGGATATAATCCTGTGGATTACCTGAAAAAATATCCGAAACGGATACAGGTGTTGCACATTAAGGACGAAACAGCCATCGGAGCCAGCAAAACAATGGATTTTAAGGCGATTTTCGACCAGGCTTATGCTAACGGCGTTGTCAAAGACTGGTATGTCGAAGTAGAACGTTACGATACTCCTTCTGCTGAAGAAGCGAAAAAAATCGCCGGTAAACTGAAACTCGATGTTTCAGCGCTGACCGACAGTATTGCCGATGTGCAGAAAAGTTACGACTTTCTGGCAGCCGCCGAATATGTGAAATGAAACATTAGATTTTTTATTTAAAAACAATTGAACCGCCTCTTCGTTGTCCCCCAAAACACGAGGCGGTTTTTTTTTACAGTATTCCACAAAGATCTTATACACAACGTCAGCACTAGAGGGAAAAAGGCGACGTTAAATTCCTGCGGGAAAAAACTCCATCCCAAAATGAAAAACAGCAATATTATTCCGTTTGCCTGCATATAGTATTTGACAAACATTTTCAACGGTTTGACGAACAACGAAACGGAAAGTATTATGTGTAACGGATGAGCCCAAATAATCGAAAAATTGGGAAATACTGCCGGATGTATAGATATGAAACTCAGGAAAAAAAGCAGACATCCGGTTAATCCGTAAGCGAAAAATAAAACGAAATCGAGAATACGGAAATATTTTTTACAGCGCTTCTCCCCAAAAGTGATCAACATAACGACTAAAAAAAACAGCCATGAAATCACTGACGGATTCGAATCCAAAGGTTCTTCGATAATGGGATAACTTGGTGCAAGCCGACGTGTTTCGATTACCAAATTCTTTACTTCTCCGTTTGGTTGAACAATTTTTGCGCAACCGAATACCTGCATTAGATATTCGGGAAGAAACAGTTGCAGGTTTTGTTCTATTCGATTGTCGAGCGGCGCTCCCAATGCCAGATCGATGCCGAACGTAAGCCATCGATGATTGATGTTACACCGGTGAATAATGGTTCTGAATGTTGTTGGCTGCAAAATTTCGGGATATTCGATTACGCCCGATATGTTTTTTTCAAACAGAATGCGAGATCGGGTAGAACAATTGTCGAATAAAAAATTGTACAGATATGTTCTGTTTTCAGGCAAATAGTTAATACGTAATGCGTCTGTGATTTTTTGTTTTTCTTCCTGCGTCAGATTCAGTATCTGTTCTGTGATGCCCGATCTCCGTTCGGAATATTCTTCGATGAAATCGGTAAACCTGCAAATTCCCAGCTTATAATTCAGTTCGCCTTCGGCAAACCGGTAAAGAAAATTAGGAGACGAAAAATCGAATATACCATAATTATATACATAATCGATGCCATTTGCGCTGTCGTTCACCCTGACAGCTGTGTGTCCATAAACGGTATAAGCCATATCATCTACAGGCTCGCAAGTGAGCAGACTTATAAACGCCGAATCCGAAAGATGTAATTCCCGTAACTGTGCATTTGTCGTAAATGAATACAGGAATATTATCAAAATAAACAAATATTTCTTCATAATCCGAAAATAAATTTCCGCCGCAAAAGTAGATATTTTTTCGAAAACAACACCAAAAACATCGAAAAATTGTGAAATAACATTAAATAAATATACCGAAACATCGCAAAATAACACCAAGACATCGCAAAAAATAACACCGAAAATGTACTCAAAAAGAAATTTTGTCGTACATCCCATTTCAAGTTTCAAAGTAAAGAATTTTGTTTATTTTTGCACTTTAAAAATATGATTCTTAAAATGCAAAAAATTATGATTAAAAAGTTATCTATCCTGCAGATATTGTTTTTGACAGGTTTTGTTATTGTTGCCAAAGGAATTGATTATTCGGAACAAAAAGATATTCCTTATTATGAAGACACAGTCCGTAAACAGGATGCATATATTGCCGAACGTTGTTTGCTGGACATTTATTATCCCAAACAAACGAAAAATTTTGCTGTGTTAATATGGTTTCACGGCGGCGGATTGACCGGCGGGAATAAAAGTATTCCGGCAGAATTGAAAGATCATGGATTTGCGGTTGTTGCGGTAAATTACCGGCTGTATCCGCATACAAAATGTCCCGGTTATATCGAAGATGCTGCTGCGGCCGTGGCATGGGTTTTCCGGAATATCGAAAAATACGGAGGTAACCCCGATGCAATCTTTGTTGCCGGACATTCGGCAGGTGCATATCTTACATCTATGATTGGTCTCGACAAACGATGGTTGAACACTCACAATATCGATGCTAATAAAATTGCAGGATTGATCCCTTTAAGCGGACACACTGTCACTCACGCAACCATACGGAAAGAACGCGGTATTCCCAATACTCAACCCATAATCGACGAATATGCACCGCTGTATCATGTCCGTCCCGACGCACCGCCTGTGCTACTCATGACAGGCGACCGCGAAATGGAAATGCTCGGACGTTACGAAGAAAACGCATACATGTTGCGTATGATGAAGTTAGCAGGACATACAAAAACTATACTGTACGAATTTGATGGCTATGGACATGATATGCTTCATCCAGGATTGCAAATATTAATACAATTTGTAGATTTACAATTGTAGATTTACGATTGCTGATTGTTAAGATAACTTTTTTTATGCCATCGAAAAAGTGCACAATGTGGATTAACTTGTTATGTTTTTCGATAATACTATAAT